>CAZPXI010000032.1:0-15898 GCA_964590715.1 uncultured Desulfobulbus sp. | reverse complement strand
ATGATGCCCTCCAGATTGAGCTCGAAGACAACCTGCTGATCATTGAAGATTCACTGGCCTTTCTCAGGCCTGATGTACAGCACCTGCTCTACGATGCCGAACATTTTTTCGATGGTTTTAAAAACAACCGAGACTACTGCCTGGCAACTCTTGCCAAGGCAGTGGCCGGCGGTGCCGAGACCCTGGTTCTCTGTGACACCAACGGAGGAACCTTACCCCATGAAATCCCACCGATCATGGAACGGGTTAAGCAATTTCTTAAGGAGATCGACAGCGATGTCCGACTCGGCATTCACCCGCATAATGATTCGGAAACGGCCGTTGCCAATGCACTGATGGGGGTCTCCCTGGGAGCGACCCAGGTTCAGGGCACCATCAACGGGTATGGCGAGCGCTGCGGCAATGGGAACCTGACCTCTGTTATTCCAGCCCTTGTTTTCAAGATGGGCCTTGAATGCCAGGTGGGTAAAAATATTGATCAGCTCTACTCAACCTCCCGCCTGGTGGATGAACTGGCCAACCTGCCGCACAACCGGTATCAGCCCTATGTCGGAGAGTCGGCCTTTGCCCATAAAGGCGGCATTCATGTCAGTGCGGTGCAGCGCAACCCGATGACCTATGAGCATATCGAGCCGGAAAAGGTCGGTAACATAAGAAGAGTTCTGATCTCCGATCAGGCAGGTCGTTCAAATGTGCTGCACAAGGCTAAAAAATACGGTCTGACCCTGGACTCCAACGATCCGCTCATGTCCTCCATAATCAATGAGCTCAAAGAACTGGAAAACAAAGGCTATCAATACGAGGCGGCCGAGGCCAGTTTTGAGCTGCTGATGCGCAGGGCCCTTGGACTGCAGCGAAAATTCTTCAAGCTGGAAGGGTTCCGGGTCATGAATCATAAGTATCAAATGGACAAAACCCCCTTTACCGAAGCAACCATCCGGCTGTATGTCGGCGGCAGCGAGGTGCACACCGCCTCCATGGGAGACGGCCCTGTGAACGCCCTGGACAAAGCGCTGCGTAAGGCACTGACCCGGTTTTATCCCAGTCTGGAAGATATGGAACTGATCGACTACAAAGTCCGGGTGCTGTCGGGTGAATCCGGCACCGGGGCCCAGGTCCGGGTCCTGGTTGAGAGCAAGGACCGGGAACACCGGTGGGGAACAGTCGGGGTATCGGTCAATATTATAGAGGCCAGCTGGCAGGCACTGGTTGACTCCATCAACTACAAGTTGATGAATGACGAAAAATCAAAAGCCGTATAGCCAATGACCGGCCATCGGTTGGAATATCAAAAGGACAAGCGCTTGCTTGTCCTTTTTGTGTTTGGACTTCTAGTACTGCTCTTTGATTGTATCCATATTGCCCGGCCGCTGCTGAGCAGTCCATCGACAGCAGGGCAGGGGAGCATGGTGAGGGTAAGCGCTGCCCCCTCACCGAGACTTGCCTTTTTTCTTCACCAGCCCCTGTTGATAAACCAGGCCGCTGTTCAGGATCTTATCCTGTTACCCGGCATCGGAGAACAGCTTGCAGGACGCATTATAGAATTTCGTGACCGAAACCACGGCATTACCGGCATCGGCGATCTGGAACAGGTACCCGGCATCGGCAAAAAACTCAGCCGTAGAATCAACGGATTTGTCACCTTTGCACAGCCATGACGGAACCCGGAAATATACAAATCGATGCGCCGGTTCTGGTGCTGGTCGGCCCGACCGCTATTGGAAAAACCGCGCTTTCATTTGAAATTGTTGACAAGTTTGATTGTGAGATCATCTCCATGGACTCCATGCAGGTGTATCGCCACATGGATATCGGCACGGCTAAGCCCTCAAAAGAGGAGCTCCGGCGTGTTCGCCACCACCTGATTGACCTTGTTGAACCAGATGATCAGTATAATGCCGCTCGTTTTGTTCATGACTGTCTGGAGGCAATACAGGCCATAATCGGCCGGGGTAAAATCCCTTTGATTACCGGCGGGACCGGCCTGTATCTCACTGCACTGCTGAATGGGCTTTTTGCAGACATCCCGGTGCGGAACGAAGTACAAAAAGAACTTGAAATCAGGCTGAACGATAAGGGGTTGGCGATCCTGTATGAAGAACTGCGCCTGATCGACCCGCTATCTGCTGCCCGCATTCATCAAAACGACCGGCAGCGGATTCTCCGAGGCCTTGAGATCTATTGTTCCACAGGAATTCCATGGTCCGAACATCTCGAGCAGCAAAAGAAACGTCGGCCGCCTGTGCAATTTACCAAATTGCTTGAGATCGGCCTTACCTGTGAACGGGAACTTCTCTACCGACGAATAGAACAGCGTTCAGACGTTATGCTGGACCAGGGATTAATTGATGAGGTGAAAAGGTTACGGGCCATGGGCTATGCCGGTTCTCTTCCCTCAATGCAGTCAATAGGATACCGCCATGCCAATCAGCTGCTTGATGAAAAATGGAATTATGATGAAATGAAAGAACATCTGGTTCGCGACACCCGGCGCTACGCAAAAAGACAGCTGACCTGGTTTCGCAGAAACCGCGACCTGCACTGGTATAACCGCTCCGACACCCTTCGAATAGTCAACAATATCAAGCAAGTCTTAAGCTCCGGTTTACAGCTAGTTAGAAAAGACAATTAATGTTATTTGTGCATAAAAAAGAGACAGGGGAGGACAAGAGCACATGACCTATTGCCGGCGCCCGTACCCTGATACGATTTCAAAAAATACCTGTAGTGAACTCGCACGGGCGTTGAACATTCCACCTGCAGCGGCCGACCTCCTCTGCCAACGCGGCATATCATCCAAACAACAGGCTGTTGACTACCTTTCCCCAAGGCTTAACCAGCTGCCGTCCCCGTTCTTGCTCAAAGGCATGCCTGAAGGAGTGCAGCTTATCGTACAGGCAATGGAAGAGAAACAGCCGGTCATTGTCTACGGTGACTATGATGTTGACGGCATTTGCGCCACCTCACTTCTTGTTGATTTTTTGTCCCTGTTGCACCTGGATGTACACTGGCATATACCAAATCGACTGACTGAAGGATACGGATTATCCAGTGCAACAATACGCAGCTTATGCGAGAAATATACTTTTCCGGCTCTACTTATTACGGTCGACAATGGAATCAGCGCGGTCAGAGAGGTGGCCGAGGCTCGGTCTGCTGGTTTTAACGTTCTTATAACCGACCATCATGAACCCGCGGATGTCTGCCCGGTTGCAGACGCAGTCATTAATCCGAAACAGAGAGGCTGTGATTTTCCCTGTAAAGAACTCTCAGGGGCAGGAGTAGCATTTTACCTTATCATTGCAGTACGTTCCACCCTGATGAAAATGGGATTCTGGCAGGCAAGCAGCGCGCCGAACCTGAAGATGTACCTTGATCTGGTAGCGCTCGGAACGGTTGCAGATGTCATGCCGCTGGTCGGGGTAAACAGGATACTGGTCAGAGCGGGAATCGAGATACTGACTGAGCGGAGGCGCCCCGGAATATGGGCGCTTTGTGAGCGTATCGGGTTGCGGGAAGGGGGCATCACTTCCGAGGATATTTCTTTTCGAATTGCTCCAAGAATCAACGCCAGCGGGCGGCTGGGAACTCCGGAAACAGCTGCCGGGCTCTTGATGTCAAAGGATACCGGAAGAGCCCTTGAGCTTGCCAAGGACCTTGATCTGAAGAATATGGAGCGAAGACGGATTGAGGCTGAAATTTTACCTGCTGCTGTTGAACAGAGCCTGCAGCAGGTAAACAGCAGCGCTTCAGCTCTTGTTGTTTACGATGCTTCATGGCACCCGGGGGTGATAGGTATCGTTGCCTCTAAATTATGCGAAAAATTCAGGCGCCCGGCAATAGCTCTAGCAGATGATCCGGTCAATATCGGGCATGTTAAAGGCTCAGGCAGAACAACAAATGGAGTCAATATCTACGAGGCAGTCGAAGCGTGCGGTGCACAGCTGGCAAGGTTTGGCGGACATCCAAAGGCGATCGGCCTGTCTCTACGTCTCGAAATGTTAACCGGTTTTACCGAGAAGTTCTGCACAGCTGTTGATAGCCAGACCCGGGAAGGTAAGAATGCAAATAACAATATTGTATTTGATCACCACATAGAAAAAGGCACGGACATCGTAAATGGTCCGTTTTTGCATCTTTTACGCCAATTTGAACCATTTGGCGAAAATAATCCCGAACCGGTTTTTCTTATAAAAGATGTACGGCTTTCGCAGGTGTCACTCATCAAAGATGAACACCTGAAGTTTTCTCTACAATTAAACGGCAGATCCTTTCGCGGAATTGGTTTCGGCATGGCCAAAGACATGGAAGCCGCTAAAAAACAAGTGAACCTCACCTTTAAATTTAAACATTCGGTCTTCAGAGGAAGAGAGCGGGTTGAGCTGATGGCACTTGCCATTACGCCAACATACTGATATTTTAACATTAGTTAAAATTCAACATAATATATATTATGCGACATTGTGTATTTATGCTGCCAGCAGGCTTTTCCGCCAACAATAGATAGACTTTTCAATCAAGCTGGGGTTAAATGACTGGTTTTTGGGCGGAACTTCAGTTGTCCAAGGACAGGCGTTGTTAAAAAAAAGAACAACAACTCAATATGATAAGCAGATTACTTTATTTTTCACATATAGTTTGAGGTCGCAATGAACAGAGATATCTACCAGGAGCCCCTGGTCTCCCGCTACACCAGTCCGGAAATGCAGCACCTTTTTTCCGAGCGCTTTAAATTTACCCATTGGCGCAAGTGCTGGGTTGCCCTTGCCGAGGCCCAATACGAACTCGGCCTCCCTCTTGTCACCCTAGAGATGGTTAATGAACTCAAGGCCCATGTTGAAGATATCGACTTTGAACTTGCAGCGGCCAAGGAAAAGGAAATTCGCCACGATGTGATGGCCCACGTCTTCGCCTATGGGCAAAAATGCCCCAAGGCTGAGGCGATTATTCACCTTGGTGCTACCTCGCAGTTTGTGGTCTGCAACACGGACCTGCATATCCAGAAAAAGGCGCTGCACTTTGTCAAGCAAGGTATTATTAATGTTATCGCCAACCTGGCTCGCTTCTGCGACAAATACAAAGACATGGCGACCTTGGGGTTTACCCATTACCAGGCTGCTCAACCGACAACCGTCGGCAAGCGCAACACCCTGTATATTCAAGATCTCCTCATGGATCTTAAGTATATCGAGCAACTTGAATCACAGATCGTTGCCCGCGGCGCCAAGGGAACGGTCGGTACCCAGGCCACCTTTCTTGAACTCTTCGAGGGAGACCACGCTAAAGTTAGAGCGCTGGACGAACTTGTTGCAAAAAAGCTTGGATTTAGCGATATTTTTCCAGTTACAGGTCAGACGTATCCGCGCAAGCTCGACATGAAAACAGCCGAGACCCTGGCCGGGGTCGGCATGTCCGCTCACAAATTTGCAGTGGACATGCGCCTGCTTTCAAATCTCAAGGTCCAGGAAGAACCCTTTGCAAAGCAACAGGTCGGCAGCTCGGCCATGGCTTACAAACGCAACCCCATGCGATCCGAACGTATGACCGGACTTGCCCGCAAGCTCATGGGCCTGCCGGCTGATTTTGCCGCAACTGCCGGCAACCAGTGGTTTGAACGCACCCTGGATGATTCCGCTATCCGGAGGATGGATATCGCCCAGGCCTTTCTCCTGACCGATGCCATCCTCAAGCTCTACGTGAACATTACCAGCGACATGGTTGTGTATCCAAAACAGGTAGAACGGTATCTCCGGGCCGAACTCCCGTTCATGGCCACGGAAAAGATACTCATGGCCTGCGTGGAACGAGGCAAAAGCAGGCAGGAGATGCATGAGGTTATCCGGGAGCACTCTGTTGCCGCCGGGCTTGCGGTCAAAGAACAGGGCAAGGAAAACGACCTGCTCGAACGGCTTGCCGGCGATAACAGGATTCCATTTGAACTTGAGGAGATCAGCGGACTTATTTCGAATTATCAGGAATTTACCGGTCGAGCTGCAGAACAGACCTCTGAATACCTGCAGGAAGTGGTCTCCGGTGTACTTGAACAACACCATGAGTTAATCGGTGCTACGGATTCAAGCCTAACGGTTTAACCCGGCTGAGCGCTTAATTGCTCAAGAACCAGTTTTTTTTCATATGCAAAAAATATATCTCCGGATTGCCCTTGCAAAAATAGCCTGGTTCAAGTTTATCCTTGAGGGGTACGATGGGCTGTGTGTGCTCAGTACTGTTGACCATGACCGGGGAATCGTCAGTCTCACCTATCACGCCTCGGTCGCCGGTGAACTCTTTGCCCTTCTTACCTCACTCAGCCCCGACCTGACACCGTATTGGTCGCAAGACGAGGGAGAGGAAAAAAACAACTCTACCTAATGTAAAACATGAACAATGTCTATTAACCGGCACTGGTAACAAGATAAATGGCTAAACATCTTTACATAAAAACTTTTGGCTGTCAGATGAACGAACGGGATTCCGAGATCATCGAGCAGCTTCTGGCCCGATCAGGCTATGTTCTGGTCGACGAACCTGAAACGGCTGATCTCATCCTGATCAACACCTGTTCCATTCGTGACAAGGCCGAACAAAAGGTATACAGCCTGCTTGGACAGCTGGCGCCCCTGAAAAAAGAGAACCCCGATCTTAAGATCGGTGTCATAGGCTGCGTTGCGCAACAGGAAGGTGAAAAGATCAGCAAACGGGCTCCCTACGTTGATCTGATTGTCGGCACCCAGCAGATCTATCGAATCCCGTCCATCCTTGACCGGCTTGCAACCGGCCGGCCCACGCGCGAGATTGCCACCGACCTCAAGAGTTCTTATATTATCCCGGCATTCCAGAAGCTTCTGCGGGGAACGCCCCCCTCCCCTACTCCGGCCGAGTTTCGAAAATTTGTTACCATCATGCAGGGGTGCAACAACTACTGCAGTTATTGCGTGGTTCCTTCAACCCGGGGCCGGGAAATCAGTCGTTCGGTTGCCGACATTGTCGAAGAGGTTCGGATCCTTATTGACCAGGGGATCAAAGAAATCACCCTGCTTGGACAAAATGTGAACTCGTATGGGCAAACTAATCCGGTTGACGATCATGCCGTTTCCTTTGCCGACCTGCTCCACAGGGTTGCGGAAATCTCCGGACTTGAACGTCTGCGTTTTACGACCTCAAATCCCAAGGATCTTTCGAAAGATCTCATTGGCTGTTTTGCGGAAATCGACATTCTCTGTCCGCACTTCCACCTTCCGGTTCAGTCGGGCTCAAATGCCGTTCTCCAGAAGATGAACCGTAAGTATACCCGTGAAATATACCTTGAAAAGGTTGCCGAACTCAAGGCCGCCAGGCCTGATATTGCCCTGGCCACGGATATAATTGTCGGCTTCCCTGGGGAAAGCGATGAGGATTTTTCCCGGACCATGGATCTCCTTGAAACGGTCCGGTTTCACGGATCCTTTTCTTTTAAGTATTCAGACCGGCCCAATACCCGCTCCGCCGATTTTGCCGATAAAATCCCAGAAGATATAAAAAAAGAACGGTTGAAACGATTTCAGACCAGGCAGGACCAGATCAGCCTTGAGCAGAATAAAAAATATGTGGCTACCCTGCAAATAGTTATGGTCGAATCAAGTGGCGAAGGAAAGGTCAAGGGCCGTACAGTGACCAACCATATTGTTCATTTTCCCTGCCCGGATAATGTACTGCCCGGGGAAACACTCTCTGTCCGAATTACCAGGGCCGGTAAACACTCCCTGCAGGGCGAGCGCAATACCGACATTTAACACGTTACATTAAGTTTTAATAAAAAGTGGTTGAACTATGGAAAGAATAATAGATTTACATACGCATACTTTTTTTAGTGACGGCGCCTTGGTGCCGGCCGAACATCTACGCCGAGTCGAGGTGATGAACTATGAAGCCGTTGCCATTACCGATCATGCCGACTCCTCAAATCTTGATTTTATTATTCCAAGGATTGTCCAGGCGGCAAAGGACTTGAACCCGGTCTCTACGACCCGGCTCATAGCCGGTATCGAACTGACCCATGTGCCGCCGCCTCTGTATGCAAAGCTGACGGCACGGGCCAGAGAACTTGGCGCGGAAATCGTTGTCGCCCACGGCGAAACTCCGGTTGAACCGGTGGCTCCCGGCACCAACAGAGCAGCCATTGAGGCTGGAGTTGACCTGCTGGCCCATCCTGGTTTTATCACTGAAGAGGACGCAGCCCTTGCTGCAGAACGTGGAATACTGCTGGAGTTATCCGGTCGCGGAGGTCACAGTCTGACCAATGGACACGTGGCGAAGATGGCTGCAAAAACCGGGGCGATATTGGCCGTCAATGCGGACGCCCACACCCCGAGTGATTTTCTCAGTTCCGAGATGGCCCAAAAAGTAGCCCTCGGCGCCGGTTTAAGCGAGGAGCGCTACAGGCAGCTGCGCAAGGATATGCAGGCACTGGTGCGGAAAATAACTGGCTGATTTTCTTGTACATTCCCGGAGAGTTTACTCATCCAGTGGTTTTTTTTTCTTATCCTGAGAGGACGGAGCAAATCCGGGCAAATTCGGCAGGGATTGTGGCTCCCTTCTGGGTTTACCGGTCAGGTTGGCGACGCTTCGTACGGTCCGATTTCCGACCCGTTTTCCCTTGGCCCCTGCACCCTTGATCAGATAGTCATCAAATTCAACTTCGATGCGGTTATAGCGGGCCCTGGCAGAGGGCACAAAACTGACCCTGGCCCGAACATCCTTATCGCCCACGACAAGCAACTGAATGATAGAACGTTTATGTTCCGGGAAAAGCCGATAGTCACGGTTAATGATAAACTTCGGGGTCTTGAACCTTTTGATATAGGTCAGGTTCTCAAGGCCTGAACGGTAGATTACATTAAAAACCAGATCATTGTTGACCACGCCCATCCACAGCAGGTTGGAGCCGATAAAAACCTTGTCGGCGACATTAACGACCCGGTACAGGCCGTCTTTAAAAATAAGCAGAATACGGTCGTACTCCGAGCAGGTCAGCTCCAGATCTTTCTTGGTATTTTCTACTTTAATTTTGTGCCCTAAAAATCCGGATTCACGATGATATGCTACCTTGATGTTTGACAGAGCTGCAGCCCGCGCATTGACCTCGTCAAACTGTTCAAGCCTGCTCCGGCGCGGAAATTTTTTACCGTATTTTTTCAGCAGGGCTTCAATATAATTCACGGCAAACCCGACCATATCCTCCAGATGTTTGTCAATGGTGGCGATGGCCTTCTCAAGGGCCTGGATCTCTTTCTGCTGCTTGTTGATATCATAACGCGAAATACGTTTGATTTTGATCTCAAGTAACCGCTCGACGTCTTCTTTGGTGACCTTTCGAATCAGCTGGTCGGCAAAGGGGAAAAGGGCCTGCCGAACCGTTGAGATTACGGCCTTGTAGGAAATTTTTTCCTCGATCTCCTTGTACAACCGTTCCTCGATGAAAATCTGCTCCAGCCTGCGGGCATGGAGTTTATCCAGTAACCTGCCCCGCTCTATGTTGAGTTCTTTTTCCAGATCCTGCAGCAGCTTGTCGGTGTTGTACCTGAGCACTTCCTCAACCTGGACGATACAGGGCATGTTCTCGCGGATGACGACCAGATTCGGTGAGACGCTTACCTCGCAGTCGGTGAAGGCATAGAGGGCATCAATGGTTTCATCGGCATGGACCCCGCGCGGCAGTTTGATTTCAACCTCAACCTTTTCAGCCGTGTAATCATTGATCGAGATGATCTTGAGTTTACCGGCCTTGGCGGCCTTTTCCACCGAATCGATCAAGGACTGGGTGGTCAGATTGTAGGGCAGCTCGGTAACGGCAATGGTTTTATCGTCCACCTTTTCAATCTTTGCCCGGCAGCGCAGACGGCCGTTGCCTTGGTCATAGTTTGAAACATCAACAATGCCGCCCCTGGGAAAATCCGGATAGATCGTAAATTTTTTACCGCGCAGATGCTTAATCTGACATTTGAGCAATTCGCAAAAGTTATGGGGCATGATCTTGGTGGCCATGCCCACGGCAATACCCTCGGCCCCGAGCAGAAGCAGCATGGGAAGTTTGGCGGGCAGGGAAACCGGTTCCAGCATGCGGCCGTCATAGGAGTCGACAAACTCGGTCAGGTCTTTGTTAAACAGGGTTTCCCGGGCAAGGGGCGACAGTCGGCATTCGATATAACGAGCAGCTGAGGCCTGATCACCGGTGAAGATGTTGCCGAAGTTTCCCTGCCTGTCAACCAGATACCCCTTGTTGGCAAGGTTGACCAGGGCGGCGAAGATAGACTGATCTCCGTGGGGATGGAGTTTCATGGTCTCGCCAACCACGTTGGCCACCTTGTGAAAACGGCCGTCATCAATATTATGCAGGGTCTGGAGAATGCGACGCTGGACCGGTTTCAGGCCGTCATTGATATCAGGAATGGCCCGTTCACGGATAACATAAGAGGTATAGTCCAGGAAGTTACGGTCAAAGAGTTTGTGGAGCTTGCCCCGTTGTCGGGTTTCAGTGATTTCGCTCATACCGGCCTCAGGGTCAGGTGGTCCATGATGTACTGCCGGCGATCCGGCGTGTTTTTGCCCATGTAAAATTTCAGTACCCGGCCGACCTCGGACAGGTTATCTATCCGTACCTGCTTGATCCGCATGTCGGAACCGATAAACTGCTTGAATTCGGGCGGCGAAATCTCGCCCAGTCCCTTGAATCTTGTGACCTCCACCGTTTTTGCACTGGCCCTGCCCTTTAATTCACGGATACCGTTTTCCTTTTCCTCATCAGAGTAACAGTAGATGGTTTTTTTCTTGTTCCGTACTCGGAAGATCGGCGTTTCCAGGATATAGACATGGCCCAGCTTAATCAGCGGCTCAAAATAATGAAGAAAAAAGGTAAGCAGCAGGTTGCGGATATGGAGCCCGTCCACGTCGGCATCCGTTGCCAGGATAATCTTGTCAAACCGCAGGTCGGCAATGGAATCCTCCACATTGAGACCGCGCATGAGCGCATACATCTCGTCATTTTTATACAGCAGATCCAGCCGCTGACCAAAGACATTCATGGGTTTACCCTTGAGCGAGAAAACCGCCTGGGTCATAGGGTCACGGGATGAAACTATGGAACCGGCGGCAGACTGGCCCTCGGTGATGAACACCATGTTTTCCCTGCCCTCTTTGGAAGGTTTTTTTCGGCTGGGGTGATACTTGCAATCCTTGAGCTGCGGTATTTTAAAGGCAACTTTTTTTGCCTTTGCCTTGGCCTCCTTGCGTACCGACTGCAATTCTTTGCGGATCCGTTCGTTTCGCTGCACCTTGTCCATGAGGACTTCGGCGCTCTCTGGATATTTATACAGGTGGGTGGCAACGGCCTCGCGGACCACATTGACAATCCAGGGCCGAATGTCCGTGTTGCCGAGCTTATTTTTGGTCTGCGATTCAAAAACCGGCTCCTGCACCTTAACGGCCAGAGTGCCGACTATACCGTCCCGGACATCTTTGCCAGTGTATTTTTTGCCGGAAAACTCATTAACCCCCTTGAGGATACCTTCACGAAAGGCAGAGAGATGGGTGCCGCCTTCAGAGGTGTAGGTCCCGTTAACAAAAGAAAAATATGTGTCCCCGTAATCATCGGTGTGGGTGAAGGCAAACTCAAGGGCCTTTTCCGAGGCATGGATTGCCGGATAGATTTCCTTGCCGTCAAGCTCACCTGCCAACAGATCCAGCAGACCTTTTTCCGAGTAGTATTTTTCCTCGCCAAGAAAGAGACTGAGCCCGGCATTGAGATAGGCGTATCGCCACAGACGCTGATCTACATATTCCAGATCAAATGAAAATCTCTCAAAAAGAGCGGAATCGGGTAAAAATTCGATCAGAGTACCGTTCTTCTCCGTGGTCTCCCCCTCTTCCTCATCAATCAAAGTGCCGTAGGCAAAGATTGCTTTTTTATATTGCCCCTCGCGAAAAGCACAGACCATGAAATGCTCGGAAAGGGCATTGACCGCCTTGGTGCCGACACCATTGAGGCCGACGGAAAACTGAAAGACATCGGTATTGTACTTGGCCCCGGTATTAATCACGGAAACACATTCCACCACCTTACCCAGGGGAATGCCACGTCCGTAATCCCGCACCCGGCATCGTCCGTCCTCCTTAATAGTGATGTCAACCCGTTTACCGTACCCCATGATGTATTCATCCACGGCATTGTCAATCACCTCTTTGATCAGGATGTAAATACCGTCATCGGGATGGGAACCATTGCCCAGGCGGCCGATATACATTCCCGGCCGCTTGCGGATATGCTCAAGCGAGCTTAAGGTTTTTATTTTTGATTCGTCGTACTGGTGTTGGGGTTCGGTCATAGTTACAACATTTTTATTTTATAATTTTCAGATGCCGGCAATGGAACAGCTGGGGAGCACCGTCAATGGTCGGCAGGCCAAACGCCGAAGTCCTGCACGATAACCTGATCAATGCGTTTCCTTAGTGTACATGCATGGGGATGTGATGTCAAAAGATATGAAGAATAAGAATAGCTATATGATTATACTATATCGACAGAACATGATGTTGCAGCAAAAAGGTAAAGGTACACTTTAACTTTTAGACATATTTCTATTTCTTTATTCCATCAGATGTACCCGTTCGCAGTCGGGACAGATCCAGGTAGGTCCGTTGCTGATCCCCCACTTGTTCTCTTCAAAACATTCCGGACAGATTTCAAAGCCGCAGGTACAGCTCCAGCAGAAAGGTTTTTTTTCCTTGCAGCAATGACACCTGTAGCCGTCTTTTCTGCGCCGTCGTCGCTTACGCCCTTTTTCCGTTGTTTTTGTATCCATTATCTCTTGAAAATTACTTGCGTAACTCTCCGTTTAACCAGTCCAGGTATTCAGGATTTCCTGCAGCTATCGCCGTTGCCAAAATTTCAGGGACATCATATGGGTGAATATCAGTTATCTCGACCTTGAGTTCCTCAAACAGATCCGCACGGGTTTTCATAATACAGAGAAATTCGTCGCTTTGTTCTACCTTTCCCTGCCAGTGATACATGGAGTCGCACTGCAGGATCTGGACGCAACCGACAAGCCGTCTGTCAAGCACATGCCGTGCGACGCGCTCGGCCTGACCTCTGCTCTCAACCGTTGTCATCACCTGGAGGTATGTGACCATTTTTTCTCCATCAGTTCACTGAGCAGTTGTTGTACAGTAAGAGTTCATCCGGATATCTGAAACCGGCTACAGCCTGGTACTGCACATTTTTTACCAGTGCTCTATTTTCGTTCAAGCAGGACGATAATATAGCCCCGTCTATACAAGGAGGCCTGATCGGACGAAGATGGGTGCCGGCGAACTTTTATATTTTATATTCATCGCCATCGTATCAGACTGGATTTTTTTTCTCCAGTGGAATATCTTGCCCAAAAGAGTTCAGGACCAGAAGGCTCAACCATCAATCCTTATTCCCGGATGCGAACTTATGCTACTCACTGTTGATGTAGGAAATTCCCATACCGTCAGCGGCGTATTCCAGGGCGATCAACTTCTTGCCCACTGGAGGCTCAAATCAGATCAGGATCGAACAGCCGACGAGCTTGCCATTCGTTATCATGCACTTTTCCAGATGGCCGGGCTCAAGACCAAAAACATTTCCGGATTTATTGTCTCTTCGGTCGTGCCTACCCTGGAAACAGCCTGGTTCAACTATGCTGATAAATACCTGGCCCGGCAGATTGAGGGGCGCCCCATTGCGGTGTCACACCGCACGGATACCGGCATCGTTGTGGCGATCAAAAATCCTGCAGAAGTCGGAGCCGATCGCATCGTCAATTCCGTTGCCGCCTGGGAAATATATGCAAACAGCCTGATTGTTATCGACTTTGGCACAGCCATTACCTTTGACTGCGTGAACGACCGACGTGAATACGTCGGAGGGACAATCCATCCCGGCATAGGCATTTCACTCGATGCCCTGTCCGATCGTACCGCAAAGTTGCCAAGGGTTGACATCGACACACAACCAAAAGAAAAAATCGGAACCACCACTGATTCGGCCATTCATTCAGGAATGCTGTATGGTTTCGGCGGCCTTGTCGACAGAATGGTCGACATTCTTGCTCACGAGCTGGCCCCGGAAAGACCGCGGGTGAAAACCGTGGCCACCGGCGGCATGGCCCACTTGATCGAACCGTATACAAGAACTATTGATCTCATCAACCCCCTGCTCACCCTGGAAGGATTGCGGCTCATCCATGAAAGAAACCGCCAATCCTGAGTTTGCCCCACTGTTGCCCGGGTCGCTACAGTCCGGCGACACCATCGGCCTCTTCTGCCCTGCCGGTCCGGTCCGTGACAGTAACAGGATCGAAGCCGGCATAGACGTCTTGCGGGATATGGGATTTCGAGTACGGGTCCCGGACGAACTGCCCCTTCAGAAGGACTGTGCCATATACCTTGCCGCCCCGGACACAACCAGGGCCGGGCAGCTGCATGAACTGTGGGAGGATGAAGACATCAAGGCGGTGATGGCCGTACGCGGCGGATACGGCTGTCTCCGAATGCTGAATCAAATTGATTTTTCCCGCTTTCGAGCAAACCCGAAATGGCTGATCGGTTTTTCCGACCTCACGGTCCTGCTGTCCGCAACCTGTATTAAAGCCGGACTGATAGGTCTGCATGGCCCGGTCGTATCCTCACTTGCCGGAACCGACCTTCCATCAAAAGAACGTTTTTTTTCTTTACTCACCGGATCGTACCGGCCCTATGCTCTGGAAAACATCGTGACGGTGCTCCGCCCCGGAACCGGCAGAGGCCGCATTGTTGCCGGCAATCTGGCCTCTATCTGCCACCTGATCGGAACGCCATGGGAACCCGATTTAGCCGGTGTGGTTCTTCTGCTTGAGGATACGGGAGAACCGATGTACAGGGTCGACCGGATGCTCACCCAAATGGCCCTTGGCGGCAGACTCGACAATCTGGCCGGGTTGATTCTAGGTACCTTTGACACCGGAGGTTCTACGGCTCGGGATAACCTGTTGCAGGAGCCGCTTTTTGAGAGAATACGTGAATTGACCGTGCATACCGACTACCCGATCTGGGCCGATTTCCCTTGCGGGCATCTCTCCGGCAACCAGGCGATACCTTACGGCATGGAGGCGACCATGGAGAGCAGAACCTCTGCATTAACCCTGCACCCGGCCACGGAACAACTGTAGAATCACAAGACATGATAAAACGGTATCTTCTCACCTTTATGGGCTTTTTCATCCTGGCCACGATATACCTCTTTACACTTTTACCGCTGCTGATGGTTCGGAACGGCCTGTCCAGCCGGACCTATTTGGAAGCGCTGGCGGTCTGGGGGATACTGGTTTTTCTTTCCCTTGGTCCGGCACTTTCATTCTTGTTGAGAAAAATATGGTTTTTTGAAGGGACAGGACAGCCGGTACCTTTAAAAAAACTGCGCTCAATTCTGTTGGCGGTCAATACAATGCATGGCCCCGTCAGAGTGCGGAAAAAGGGAAAGCGGCTGATCTTTGAGTGGCGCTATGCTGATCCTGCCTGGTGTGAACGGATGGCGGCGGAAAACATCTCCAGGTTGTATGAACTCCGTCTTGCCTTTGATGAGAACACCAGGACGGTAACCCTGTCTGATCGGTCCAGACGGGTCGATTTATCCCTCTGCCCCATTCGGGTGAAAACCGGTTTTCTAGCTCTACCCAGGTTGTTTTTCGGTATCAGGCCGGCAAAGGAACAGGGGGTTGAGCAGTATGTGGAACGTAGGCCCTATGATTTCAGTTTCAAACCAAAAGAGATCAAGTCTCCCCTGGTAAACACGCTTCTTGCTCAGGGCTGGAATGTCCGGTTTTCCCTGTTCTGACCACCTCCTTTCCGTTCTCGTAGG
>CAZPXI010000031.1:0-16437 GCA_964590715.1 uncultured Desulfobulbus sp. | reverse complement strand
GTGGTGCGGATGGACGCCCCGAAGGGCGCGTCAGGGTGAATTGTATTCGGAAAGTCGCAGTTTTATTATTATCTTTAAATACAATGGATTACAACTTCAAACAATATTTTGCGTCACGGATTCAGGTATGAAACAGATAAAATTTCAGGCCCTTGTTGTGAGTGCTACTGAAGACGGCGGTTATCAGCGTGGTCTGCAGTGGAAACGCCTTGAAGATCTGCCCGAGGATGAGATCATCATTCAAGTTGAATACTCTTCACTCAACTATAAAGACGCGCTGTCCGCCAACGGAAACCGTGGAGTGACCAGGCGCTATCCGCATACTCCTGGTATTGATGCTGTCGGCCGTGTTCACCGTTCCAGCGTGAACCGGTTTTCCTCAGGAGACAGGGTGTTGTGCATGGGCTATGACTTGGGAATGAACACCCCCGGTGGTTTTGGCGGATACATCTCCGTGCCGTCCTCCTGGGTTATGGCCTTGCCGGAATCCTTGACGCCCCTTGAAGCCATGCAGATCGGCACGGCCGGTTTTACTGCCGGTCAGTGTGTTCACCGCCTGCTGGAACTTGGTGTTCAGAAACAACAGGGTCCGGTGCTGGTGACCGGTGCCACCGGCGGCGTCGGATCCATTGCCGTCCGTCTGCTTGCGGCCCAGGGGTTTGAGGTTGTAACTGTGACCGGCAAACCGGATCAGCATGCATTCCTGCATGAAATTGGTGCGGGCAAGGTCATTGATCGACAGAAATTCCTTGCCGGTGCTGATAAATTACTGCTGCGTGAGCGGTGGGCTGGCGTGGTTGATACGGTTGGCGGAGATTTTCTGGCAACAGCAATCAAGGGGACCCGATATGATGGTGTTGCCACCAGTTGTGGCAACGCTGCCTCAGGGGATTTACCTCTGAGCGTGTATCCATTTATTCTACGCGGTGTCACCCTGTCCGGTATTGATTCGGCGAAGTGCTTGATGGATCGACGTAAAGCAATCTGGGAAAAGCTTTCCGGACCATGGCGAATTACTGGTCTTGCGACCATATGCAGAACCGTTGCTCTGCAGGCGATCGATCCTGAGATTGATCGTATGCTGGCTGGAGGTGCAAAGGGTAGGGTCGTGGTGGACATGCGGGAGGCGTCCGTATGACAATAGAACTGGCCAAGGAGGTTTTAAGGGTTGAGGCGGATGGTATTCTTGCCGTTCGGGATCGTCTGGGCGCAGAGTTTGCAAAGGCCATCGACCTGATTATGGCCTGTCCGAGCCGGTTGGTCGTCACCGGTATAGGTAAATCAGGGCTTGTCGGACAGAAAATAACCGCAACGCTGAACTCCACCGGAACACCATCCTTTTTTCTCCATCCGGTTGAGGCCATGCATGGTGATCTTGGTATGGTAGCCGCCACCGATGTTGTGCTGGCCATCTCCTATTCCGGAGAAACTGCAGAGTTGAATTCTCTACTTGCCAGTATATCCGAACGTAGAGTTCCTGTTATTGCCCTGACTGGAGGTGTGAATTCGACACTGGCCGACTTTGCCGCCGTAACTCTTAATGTGAGTGTTCCCAAAGAGGCTTGTCCGCTTGGCCTTGCACCAACCACAAGCACCACGGCGACTCTGGCCTTGGGGGATGCCCTGGCGGTGGCCCTGCTTAAGCGTAAAGAGTTCCGGGCGGAGGATTTTCGCCGTAATCATCCCGGGGGTAGTCTTGGTGAACGGTTAAAGGTTGCGGTCAGCGAGGTTATGCTCACCGGACTGCAAATGCCCAGTGTTCAGGAGCATGTCTCGTTGCAGGAGGCCCTGGCCGTACTCAATGAAAAAAATCTCGGTGCCGTAATGGTCACCAGCACCTCCGGCCGTCTTGTCGGGATACTGACCGATGGGGATATTCGAAGGATTCTGATCAGTGGCAATCCTTCGAAGTTACAGCTTGCCGATGTCATGACCCGAGATCCGGTTGCAATTACTGGGCACCTACTGGCTGCCGATGCACTTAGTCTTATGCAGCAACATGAAATTACAATTCTAGGAGTCATTGACCAGCAGAACCACTTATGCGGTATTCTGCATCTCCATAACCTGCTTGGGAAGGGTGAGTTTCGTTTTTTGATTTAAGGAAAAGGAAGGCATATGTGTCAGATAAGCGCAGTTGTTGAACGAGATGGTCAACAGGAAACCGTGATGGAGTCCGTAACAGCCCTTGAAGTTGTTGAGAACGGGGTTATCCTGTCGACGTTTTTTGAGGAACCAAAAAGAATTTCCGATGTGGTTATTGAAAAAATTGATTTTCTTGGCGGGGCCGTGGTCTTAAAACCCGTCCCCCATTGATCAGGAGCGTAGAGCATATGGATGTGATTGAAAAATTACGGGTTATGTTGCCGCACTGGATTGAACATAACCGAAGTCACGGCGAGGAGTTTGCGGGCTGGGCGGAGCAGCTTACCCCGACGAATGCTGAGCTTTCCGGGCAACTGAACAGCGCTGTCCAGGCCTTGAAAAATGCCCAGCAGGCATTGGAAAAGGCCCTGGAAATAACAGGCGGTCCCATTGCAGAAGAGGGCGGGCACGCGCATGGGCATGGCCACGGTTCTCACCACCATCATCACTGATGGCTTGCAGGGGGCGGCGGGCGGACGCCGCCATGCAGAGCTCTATAGGCCCGCTTTTTACATCCGGCCGGTAAATAAAGACCAGCGCTTTATGTCCGGATCATAGATATATCTGAGTTCCAGGCGTGAAGGACGACCTTGGCTTCGTTCAATGCAGGTCATAATAAAGAGCATTTTGCGGCCCATTTTTTTGTCAAACCGTACTTTGGGGTGCTCGAGCTTTGAACCGGCAAAGGAAGGGTAATTCTTTTTGAATATCTTCTGGTAGTTTGTTTTTAGATAATTGATTTTATCCTGAAGATCAAGTTGTGTTCGTGTTTCAGCAATCTGTCCCCGGGTGTTTTCTATGAGTTTGCGCAGGCTTTTATCCGTATGGAATTTACTTGTCTGAACGAGCTCCAGGATTTTATTGTAATGGAGGAGGATTTCCTTCAGAGAGCCTTCTTTTTTTGCCCGTACGGCGTTGCTTTGCTCCTGAGCTATCTGCATCATGAGCAGGGTTTTTTCTATCTTGGTATACGATTCCTCAGTCCCGGGCCCGAACCCGTCTCTTTCCGTTTTCAGGAGACTAAGGGCGTTCTGATACTCTCTGATGCTGCCGGCCCAGTCACGACGTTCATATGCTTCCCTGGCAAGGGTCAGTATCCGGTAGAGACGTGAGTTGAGCAGCAGTCGGTACAGTTCCGTCCTTTCTTCCACCGATACCGCCGACGGGTTTGCATCAATAAGCTGCTGGGCATGTTCGAGCATGGTTATGGTTTCCCGCCACTGTGCTCCTGTAAATGCCTGTCTGGATTGGTCGAGCTCATGTCGAAAGGTCGCAGCGGTTAACCGTTTGGTTATCTCTTTGGCTTCTTCAGGGTCGGAGAACGTTCGGGAAATCTCAAGCGCACGGCGATAGGTGTCGGCGGCATTTTCCCACTCTTTTTCATCCTCGGCCTTTTTGGCTGAGGCCAGAGCTTCTTCAAAACGCAGGTTGTTCATGGTCTCGGTCAGTTCCTGCGTCTGCTCAAACAGTTCATGTTTGCGGGCAAAGCGAATCGCCTCTTGGTAGGCTGCCAGGGATTTTCTGATCTTGCCCTGCTTAACCAGTGCTTCTGCAGATTCCGTCAGTGTCTTGAGCTCGTCAATCTTCTTTTTCTTGGTAAAAGAGATATACACTCCATTGTACAGGGTATTCCCCAGAAGCCCCTGCTGGAAATCATTGGAATTGAGCAGGGCCTGTATTTTCGAGGTCAAGGCGTTCCCGGAGGATTTCAGCAGTTTGAGGTTTGGAATGTTTCTGAGAATTGCCTCCGCCTCCGCCTGTGCATCGTCAAATTGGTTGGAGTTTGCCAATGACTGTACTTTTTGCCAGTCACTCGAGCATTGAGTAAGTACCTTCTTGTCCTGGAGGTAGTACATGCCGACAACTGCGAGGATCGCACCCATAATGCCGATTACAAGGACGAGTTTGAGGGGGAAGGAGGATTTTTTTGCAATGCCGGTTTTCTTTATTTTTTGTTTTGGCGGTGGAGCATCGGGAGTATCCAGCGCGGCTGTTTTTTCAGCGGGTTCCTTTTCTTGTTGAAGAGAGAAGTTGTCGGCAAGGGACTGGGACTGCAGCACCCGGTTGCGTAAGGTCTCCAGGTCGGGGGTGTCGGCGGCAATGGCTTCAATTTCTTCTAAAACATGGGCGACCTCATCCAGCCGTCCATGGTCTTCGTACTGTTCCGCCTTTTTGAATAACTTATCACTTTCTTTAAGGGCAGTGGCAATAGTCTGCTCAAGTTCGTCCCGGTTCGGGATGTGTACCGATTGTGGTATTTCCGACAGGGTCTTGCTGGCGGCGAAGACATTCTTTTGTTCAATCTGCAGGCGGAGTAGATCTATCTGGCTGTCATCCACCTCTGTTTCCGCACCGAAAATATCGTCATCGTCAAGCCCAAGGGAGGAAAAGGTGTCTTCATCCAGGGTATCGAATCGTTCATCATCGGAATCGTCAATGTCGGCTATCTGCAGGACATCCAGCGGCAGCGTGTCTCTATGCTGCTCATACCAGTCGGCTGCTTCCTGATTAAACGGATCCTCGCTGCTGTAAATATTGCCGCAGATCATTTCTCCTATGGTGAGAACAAGGTCAGAGAGATTGGGTTTCTCCTCCCATTGATCGGCAATACGGATAGCAGCCGGATCTATGTCCGGATGAAATATATGGGTGAGCGGTTTGACTGTGGGGGCGAAATGAGGGTAACCGAAGGGAAGGGTGATTCGTATTCTATGGAGTTCTGCGGTTGCAATGCTGCCGTCTGGATTACGAACATAGCCCTTGAGGTGGTATTCTATTTCGTAGTTATCGGGAGGCTGTCCTTCGACTTGAGAAATCTGAATGCTGGGATAGAGCTCTAGGGTGGTTTTCAGTTGCTCGTAATCGTTATTGTGCTGGTCGGACTCTGTGGCCATATTATGAACCTGTAATGATGAGATCAGATGGTGAGCAAACCGCAGGTCGGCGAATTATTATTGGGAATATTATGAGAATTCCATAGGTACTGCTCATTCTGCATATTTGTTATTCTATAATAATCTCGTGGTGGAATACAAGTCGATTTCTTGTCAAAGAATAGATAATTTCAGCATATTTGGCAAATTTGTTCCCGGGAAGGAGAAAATACGGCATCTTACTGTAAACACATGGGCAAAAATCCAATTGAGTATGGACTCATTCCCGTGTACAGTAAAGTAAAACTCAGCGGGCGCCTTCCTTCGCAGCAGGTTGTTTTCCTTTTTGTTGCTTGCCCCTAACATTATATGTGTACTCACATGGCAAATTTTTCTGCAGCTTTTGATATCATTGATGAGCGCGGCTGTCCTTTTTACAATCAAGACGACCGTATGTTGTTAACGGACAAAGCCGTTGCCCTGCCTGTGGGCCGTCCGTCCTGCCTGATTCTGGTTCGAGCCATCACTGAATTGCTGTTTCAGCTTATCCCTGCTGCGGTTACCGATTTCTCTGAATATCGTGAGACTATTTTTACCTGTGGCGGGTGTACCGGTCTGGTAAAATTTCAACTTGGCGAATTGCCGCAGGGATTGGGGGAAGATGAGGGTGACCCGGTTATAAGTGGTCGTGTCGATGCTATCCTGCCGGCTGAATTACTGCAGGTTTTTCATATGCACCAGAAAACCGGCAGACTGCTGCTCGATATGGAAGGCGGAACTGCTCGAGTGACATTTCGCGAGGGAGCTGTGATTGCGGCACGGTATGAGGATCTGGATAATCAGGAGGCCATTTATGCCATGCTCGCTCAACGAAACGGCTATTTTCGATTTTTACCCGGGCTGCCGGAATCCATGGTAAAGTCGCGGGAGATCGGTGATTTTATGATGATTCTGATGGAGGGCCTTAAGCGTATGGATGAAGACGATTCCTGAGTCTGCACACATTACCGTGAACAGGAGGTGCCGGTTGCCGTCTGACGTTGTAAAGCCGGGGGAGAGATCAGTCCTTCCTTTTCAGCTGTTTTGTCGCGACCTCCAGGGCCAGTTCCGTACGGGCGGCAGCGTCCGGATGCAGCCCTTTTTCTTTGCACCATTGAGGAAATGTGTCTGGATCTATGAACACTTTAATCGCAATATTACCTTCTGCCTGAACCTTTTCCAGCAGTTCATCGGCTCGGGCATGCCAGTCGCTGTACGTTGCCGGCATGAGGTGTCGATCCGGGAACATATCCATTAGAATATCCCAATCCTCTTCTTTGTACCATACCAGTGCCTGGGTTACCGGTTGCCGCTGCCGTTGTCTGTTCTTTTTTTTCATTGCCCTCTTCAATGCACGTGTCATAAAACCTTTCGGAACATAATTAGTTGGTCTGGGTGATACGTTGCGGTTGCTCCAGATTTGGAAGCCACAATATCACTACTGGGCTATAAAGTACCAGAAAACTACTTGTATTCAATCGTTTTTTTCAATATATGAAAGATCCTCATCCCCCTCTGACTGGCGCCTGCTGAGATCTTGGAGAAAATTGTTCCCTGCGTGTCAGGTACCGCTGGATATCTCTTTCCCATTGCCCGGCTGATGGACATTATTCCGTTTACGGGCATATTTATTTCCTTAAGCGTTAAATATAGGTAGTTTTACCTATATTAATACTAAGAAAACTGTGCTTAAATGAATATATGTTCAGTTGGTTCCGGGGCATGTGCAATGGCAGTCCATGATTTTCATTGGCGGCTTTATCATTCATGTATGCTTGAAATTATAACTGAGACAAGGGGTGCGGTCTCTTTTCGGGCGGCCCCAGCCCTGATTTTATATTCCGCTGAGCTTAAGGGTGTCTTGAAAAATAAGGTTTTTCGTTCAAGATTAAGGCATGCGCAAAATTTTATACCACAGGCCGCGTATTCCCAGAATAAAATTTTAAGCATAACACAGCGCTCGCAGAACGATCAGGTCAGCGAAGACTTCGAGTCGTTCAGCTGGGCAACAAGACAATTTTTCAAGGTAGCCTTAAACTACTCCTCCTGCAGGTTAATGGTTCGGTAAAGGCCGGAGAAGGACTCCTCAAAGAATGCGTACCGTACAAGAAATCGAACAGCTTTTAAACGGGTTGCATCTCAACATCGCTGATGATCTGCAAGACCAGGACCTTGATTTTCAGGAGTGGAACACACACAGTATGGTCGATTGCGTCAAACAGGTCGTCAAGGCGGCAATCTGTATGGCCAATGGTGGGGGCGGATCGGTGGTCTTTGGTGTTGCCGATCAGGTTATCGGCCGAAAAAAGGCCCTGCCCGGAGTGCCCTTTGTTGTCGATGTTCATCGGTTGGGGAAAACAGTCTATGAGAATACCGACCCCAAAATCACCCCTGTTTTTGAAGAACTCCCCATCCCGGAAGGAACGGGCAGACTGCTTGTAATGCAGATAAATCCCGGGGTTCCACCTTATACCGATATTTCCGGAAGAGGAGAGGTTCGTGTCGGCAAAAAATGCCGCCCATTAACCGGCTCCTTTCGGCGAAAATTTTTTATTGAAACCGGAGAACGTGATTTTACCGCCGAGTGTGTCCCGGGTGTTCCGGAAACCCAGCTTTCTCCTGTTGCCCTGAACCTGCTCCGCGATCTTGCCGCCGAAGAAAAGGCGCCGGGCGATATGCTGCAACTGCAGGATATGGATCTGCTCGCAGCGCTTGGGCTGCTTCGTCAAGGCAAGTTGACCAGAGCTGCTTTGCTGCTGGCAGGGACGGAACGGGCCATCTGTGAACACATACCCTGCTATCTCTGGACCTTTCTTCGCATGCAAAGTTATACCCGGTACAACAAGAGGGATTGTCGATTTCAGCCCCTGCCCAAATCGATTATCTGCCTTGAGAAACATATTGCTTCATGCAATACCGTTGCCGGGGTGGCCTACGGGAAATTTCATTTTGAATCCAGGACCTATCCGGAAAAAGCTCTACGGGAAGTACTGCTCAACGCCTTTTGTCATGCCGATTACCAGACAAACAGTCCATTTATGGTCAAGGTGTACGGGGACAGGGTTGAGATTGAGAACCCGGGCGGATTGCTTGCCGGTATAACCCCTCAAAATATTCTCCATCATCAGCCTGCACCACGAAACTCGCTGCTGGTTGATGCCCTGGTCCGCTTGCGTCTGGTCAACAGGAGCAACCTCGGCATGTCACGGATGTATGAGGCCTTTTTGATTGAAGGAAAACAGCCCCCTGTTCTTGACGAGGTCGGCGAGTCCGTCAGAGTAACAATGCATGCCGGCTCCCTATATCCTGAATTCTGTGCATTTATTGCCGATTACTCCCAGAAGGGCAGGTTGTTTTCGGTTGATGAACTCCTTGTTTTTCATCACCTGTTCAGTCATCTTGAGGTCAATGTCCACGATGCCGCCTCGTTGTGCCAGAGGGGGGATTTGGGCGCTGAAGAAATCCTGGCAAAGCTGAACAGGGAAGGGTTCCTCAAGAGAGCAGACGATGCTCTGGGAACATGCTGGGCATTAGAGCCGGAAATTTATCGGGCCATAACCGGGGCCGGCTATCCAAAGCGCAATCGCAAGGGTCTGCAAAAGGTGGCAGGGCCACGTGTCCTCAATACACTCGAGAGAGAGGTTCTTGGAAAAGAATTGAGGTGGAACGAGAATGAACCTCGAAATATATATTTTAATTAAGCAAGAGTAGTCAAGGCGTATTCCTCCCTCCTCAACACCTTTTCGCATAAGTCCAGAGGCTCAGATTAGAGAGCGGCCGTTCCTTTAATCGGTTCAAAAACATTTCCGCCCGTTGAGCTTGCCGCAATGGTCAGAAGCCAGCAACTGTCCGGTTGTTGGCGGATTTCCACTCTTCTTCGTTCTGATATCCGGTAGGAGGATTCGTCCAGGTCAAAGAACCCTGCATCTATTCCGAAGAATCCGTCTTCAATGTGGGCTATTGTGTGGAGAATTTTTGACTGGTAGCCCTGGGGCAGATCCAGCAGGTCGGTAAGGGTTGTGTAGCCGTCGGCCTGCAGTTCCGCAAGCAGGCTTTTCAGCCGAGTCCTGTTTTCCTGCAGGGCTTCATCAAGTAATGTCCGGAAAGATTCAGAGCGTGCCGAACAGGAATACTCCTTGAGTATCCTGATGTTATCGTAATGAACCAGCTGGGTCGTCTCAAAAAAATGAAGCGCACGCTTTGTGCAGGCTGCAAGGTTTTCTCCGCTGACCAGCAGCGTATGGCGAACGCGGAGATTCATGGCCTCTCCTCCGGGGTAAGAAAAGGTGGGAGCTTGGCAATGCTCATAAAATTTTCAACATGGTAATCGGCGACAAGCGCAGGATTTTTAAAGGCAATAAGCGGCACGCCGACACCAGCGCAATGCTCCCGGTCGACATCGGAGTCGCCGATATAGATCGCCTCATCCGGCTGCAGTCTGAAATGTTCCAGTATCATATATAATCCCTCCGGAGCGGGCTTCGGTCGTGGCGCAGTCAGAGCGGTGACGACCATTTCAAATCGGGATCGCAGGTCAAACATATCCAGAACACTGTCCATGGTTGTGGTACGGTTGGTCGAAATGGCAGTATGGTAGCGGGGTTTTATCAGTTCGAGGAAGTCGATCAGGTCCGGTTCCATATTCATGTGTTTAAGAAAAGGACCGTAGTCGAGCTCCGTTCGATACCGGTCAACAGCTTCGGCCGAAATCTGCGGCTGATGACGAAAGATATGGGCTACGGAATCAGTGACATTATGGACGTGGACAAAGTCGACCTCATCTTCATTCATGGGCGGACAGTTAAAGATCTCAAGGAGGTGGTTGTAGTAGGCGCGATTTGCCTCTTTTGAATTGAACATGACCCCGTCACAGTCAAATATTACCAGTTTTAACATTTTTTTAATTTTCGGTATTGGGTAGAAGGTACGGTTTTGCTTTCAGGCTGCTCCGTAAATTTCCCTGTTGAGTTGATCAAAAAAGACTTCCATGAACCTGTGGCGGTCTTCAGCAATTCTGCTGCCGGCAGGGGTCAGTAACTGGTTGCGGACCCTGGACATTTTCACCTGAAATTCCCGGTAGGCCGTATCCTGATCGGAATAGGACTCTATTGCATGCGGGTCCAGCTCGGGGTTGTGCAGACAGGCACCTATCTGGCCGGCAAAGAGAAAGGCGCGTCCAATGCCTATGGCACCGATAGAGTCGAGCTTGTCGGCATCAAAAAGGATTCTGGCTTCAAGGGTTTCCGGGCTGCAGGTGCCGCGATATCTATGGGATCGGATGCAATGACAGATTCTCCGGATAGCCTCGGGCTGATAGGCGAGCTCCTGCAGAATGGCGGCTGCCATTTCCGCGCCATGGGTTGCATGACAGACCGTCCCCTTGCTGCTGCTTTCTTTCCCCCGGCCGATATCGTGAAGCAGGGCCGCCGCAGCAAGAATTTCAAGATCCGCGTTCATCTCCCGGCCAAGGCGAAGGGCCATCTGGTAGACCCTTTCACTGTGATCCGGACCATGGGCGCCGCCTTCCCGGAGGCAGTAACGACTGGAGATTTCTTTGAGTTTACTCAATCGTTGGTTCTTCACAAAAAGCGCTCTGATGGGGTAAAAAGGAAGATGAGTTTATCCGAAAATAGCCCATAAAGGCAGTCTTCTCAGGCTATTTTCATAACAGCGAAGCGGTGTCCTTCTTGTGGCTGTGACCAAAATTTCGGAGTTCGTAAACTCGCTTACCTGGTCCAGCCATACTGGTTACTCGGAAAAAAACTTTTGCAGCAACCAGCGGACGCCGAGCTGGAGTAATTCTTCATCATCTCCGGCCAGTGCCTGCAACTCCATGGCATTCAACGGGCGGTTCATGCTGATCCGGCCATCCGCCACCTCCTGGCGAAACATGTCAAGATTGTACAGGGCCAGGATGAATTGATCAAGTCCGGCCCGGTCCGGGCGGAAACCCTGCTGAATACGTTTATGCTGGAGCAGGGGCATAATTGCATCATTTGCCCGATTGTAGGCTTCGAGCTCTTGATCGATGATATATTCCTGCGGTGTCTGCCGTCTTGCCTCTTCAAATCCTCGGCAATGTGTCTCTTTAACCAGTACAAACTGTTCTTCAGTGCTACCGTCCCGTCTGCGCCGTGCCCCTCTTCCAAGCGGATAGGAGCGGCAGGCCCCCGGCCGATCCGGATACACGCTGCAACCGGTCGGTTCGACAAACACACAGCTGGCCCGACCATCATCAACCATGGTCAGATAACAGGTCGGAAAAATCTGGCCTTCTTCCCAGGCAATTAAGACATATTTTTCGAGAAAGGTTCCGGAATGCATCTGCAGCCGATTCTTCAACCGCAGCACATCATATGGGGTGAGCGCCAGATCAAGTTCCCGGCAGCACTCGGTAAAGCACGGTACGCCGGGATGACAGGAAAAACAAAAATTATCCCTGGAATGGAGCGGCTGAAAGTTTTCCGGCAGCTGTTCATTCATCAAATTATCTCTTACGTGCCTTCAGGGTCAGGAGCGGGCTGGCGATAAAGACCGAGGAATAGGTTCCCACGATCACGCCGGTCAGCAGGGCAAAGGAAAACGCATGTATTGCCGAGCCACCGAAGAAGAACAGGGCAACCAGAACCAGGGCTGTGGTCAGCGAGGTGACGATGGAGCGGCCGAGCACCTGATTGATACTGTTGTTGATAATTGTGAAAAAGTCAGTGGACGGATTCTTTTGTCTATTTTCCCGGATACGGTCGAAAATAACGACCGAGTCGTTGAGAGAGTAACCGGCCAGGGTGAGCAACGCGGTTACGAGCAGCAGGGTGATTTCCACATTCAGCAGCCAGCAGATACCGAGCACGACAAGAACATCGTGGAAGGTCGCTGCCGCCGCCGCCAGACCGAAGCTGATGTCAAAACGAATGGCCAGGTAGGCGAGGACACCAAGCAGCGATATGACAATGGCCTGGATTGCCTTGTTTCGAAGGACAGCGGAAATGGATGAGCCGATTTCAGACTGGCTTTCCAGGACAAACCCTTTGTCTGCCTGTTCTTTGGTCAAGATAGCCGTGACCTTCTCGCCAAGATGCCCGACAGTGTCCTCTGATTTTTTAATCTTAACGATCAGCCGATTTTCGCCGGTGACCTGCTGCAGGTCAATGCCTGGATAGCCGTTTTTCTTGAAGGCGGACCGGACTTTATTCAGCTGAAAAGGCTGGTCGGCTTTGTACTGTAGCAGTGAGCCGCCGGAGAAGTCAACCCCGAGGTTGGCATCGCCACGCAAAATCTCGACAAAGGAAAATACGCCGAACAACACCAGAATGGCCGAGACAGCGAAGGCGTATTTACGGATTTTCATAAAGTCGAAATTCGGCTTTTTGACAAAGCGCAGGAACTTCAATTCTTTCAATTTTCTTCTGCTGTAGAGTATGTCGTAGATCAGTCGGCTGCAGAAGAGAACTGCAAAAAGGTTGAAAATGATACCGAGCGAAAGGGTAATGGCAAAGCCCTTGATCGGGCCGGTTCCGAAAAGAAACAGGGCCATGGCGGTAATAAGCGTGGTCACTTGAGAGTCGACAATAGACCAGAATGCCTTGTTATATCCAGCATCGACCCCGGATTTAACCGATTTGCCCAGTTCAAACTCCTCCCGCATCCGTTCAAAGATAAGAACATTGGCATCAACCGCCATACCTATGGAGAGGATGATGCCGGCAATGCCGGGCAGGGTCAGGGTCGCTCCGAGCATGGCCAGCCCGGCAAAGAGAAAAAAGATGTTCAGTACCAAGGCTAGGTCTGCAATAACACCTGAGCGCCGATAATAGATAACCATGAAGACCAGCACCATCAGAGCCCCGAACAGGCCGGATGTCAGGCCTTTGTTGATGGAATCATGGCCGAGACTGGCGCCGACGGTCAGGTTCTGGATAATTTCAACCGGTGCGGGCAGGGCACCTACCCGGAGGACGATGGCCAGGTCGGTTGCCTCTTCATGAGTGAAGCTTCCCGAGATCTGAGCACTGCCGCCGAGAATTTTCTCTCGGATGACCGGCGCGGAACGTACTACATCATCGAGAACAATAGCCAGCCGCTTGCCGACATTTTTTTCGGTTAAATTGCCGAACAGCTTGCCGCCTCGACCGGTGAGATCCAGGCTGACATAAGGCTCGTTAAAGCTGCCCCCGATCCGAACCTGGGCGTTTTTAACCATTTCTCCTGTCATGAGAACCTGGCTGTTAAGCAAGATTGGAACCCGGCTTTCTTTCTTGGTCTGTTTGTCGATAATGCGCTGAAAGTAGATTTCCGTTCCCTTGGGCAGGCGTGACTGTAGAGCCAGATTCAGTTGTTTTCGGCTCTCGCCCCACTTCCACTGACCGGCCTTGATCGCGTCATTTATCAGCTGGTTGAGATCAACGGCGGAATCATCTGAGACCAGTTTGAATTCAAGCTGGGCAGTCTGACCGATAAGTCCCATGGCTCGATCCGGGTCTTTGACACCAGGGAGCTGGACAACAATTTCATTCTCACCCTGGCGCAGGATAACCGGTTCGGCAACACCAAATTGGTCAATTCGATTCCGGATAATTTCCAAAGACTGGTTGACCGCATTTTTCTCGATGAAATCGATTTCATCTTTGGTGAGTTTCAGCGTTATTCGGGGAAAGGTACCGGCCTCGGCATCGACGGTAATGTCCAGGTTTGGAAAATCTTCCTTGATAATCTGGTTGACCGTGTCCACTGCCCCGGTATTGGGCAGGGTAAAGACGACCTGCTGTTTATCTCCGGAGTCCAGGCGCACGGCTGAAATATTTTTTTCCGCCAGCCCGTCCTTGAGGTCGGCAGCAGCAAGGTCCAGCGAGTTTTCCACGGCTTTGTCCAGATCCACCCGGAGAACCAGATGCATACCGCCCTGCAGATCCAGGCCGAGTTTTAAGCCTCCCGGCGCCAGATATTTTTTCCACCAGCCCGGTGCTCCGGGATAAAACGAGGGCACCAGGATCATGAAGGCAAAAAGTATCAGGGTGATGAGCAGGCCGAGCTTTAACTTCAGGTTTGTGTTCATGGAAAATCTATCCGTTTATTGTGATTTGTAACTGAATGTGTGGAATTTAAGGGCAAAACATATCGATTATACGACGCCGGGACATATCCTGCAATGGGAAAAAAAGTTGGCGGCCTGGGAGGGGGAAAACCGACCCGGGTATTGTTTATTGGTTGAGTGATTACATGGGAAGTCTTTGGCCGACAACGCAACCATATCTGTCGGGGTCGGGTCGAAAATCCTGCCAGCACCTCCGCGTTTGTTTTCAGGACGTTCAATAGATTCCATTTTGACAAAGTATCATGCCATTTCGGCAGGGCACCTCCATGTTGCGTTTGTTCTGTCTGCTGATTTTATTGGGTTTTATTTTTAGCACGGAAGTGGCAAGGATGAGAACCGTCAAGAGCAGTAAAGGCCCTGGCACTTCGGTTTAGCAGGACATCACCACAATAGCCGGTAGGGACGCAACGATCAGCGCCCGTCTGCAACCAGCTCTTCCCACTCCGGTTGAACTTTTTTAAAGAGGAGAGGTCGTGCCGGATGGAGCTGAAAACAAAACCGTGATTTTGTCGGAGGATACACCTTTTCCTGTACATGAAGGGTAATAAAAAGATCCACTGACACGATCATGTCAGTGGATCTTTTTATGTCCTCCTGAATCTGTAATGGAAACCGATTATATAATTGTGTAACAGCTGGTTCATAGAGGAATAAGTCAACTCTTGCGGCATTGATTATGTTTCACCTGGAGGCCGTCCAGCAGGTAGTCATGGATTTAGGGTTCCGCAGGGATTTTTTAGAAAATGGGTCTCTGAAAGGTATGTCAAGACTTGCTTAGCAGTCGTAATCCCTGCAGTGTTCATTTTCTGTCATTGTCCTGTTCTTGCGATGTATTGTTTGACTTGAACCGGTCAATATGGTAAAAAGACCGATTTATTTATGGGAATGAGTCGTGTTTTTGGATTGTGTGTTAAGGTCATGGCCTTTTTATTCTATTATCCATTATGAGGACGAAGATGAACGATCGCCGTGGAAATATTCGATATAAATTAAAGGAGGGTTGCATCGTCATTCACGATGAAGCCATTGGAACTATAAATGATATAAGCACTTCCGGCTTCTCCTGTAGCTGCCTCAATGACGTTTGCAGTCGGGATGTTGGAAGGAAAATTGATATCTTATGCAGGCAGCACAGGATACTCGCGGAAAGGATTCATATTAAAATACTTGAAACAGAGTGTCAGGCCGGAGAATTTTTAAAAGGATTAACAACCAGAAAATGTCGGGTTCGCTTCAAAGAGTTGACTCAACGACAGAAAAACAGGCTGGAAAATGTCTTGTCGACGTATACATATGCATGAGTACAAGAGGTGTTGCTGTTGTAATCTGCAATGACCGCAATGTAAAAGGAACAGGTCTATTCCCCTTTTTTATTACCAGCTTTGAACCCTTCCCGTCACGATATTGCCGTTTATTCGGACGGCTTTCCCGCTCTCCCTTCTTGATTTTTACTTCCTGATTATTTTTCTCTTGTAATGGCTGCAGCCATGCAGGCTGCACCGAATCCGTTGTCGATGTTGACTACTGCAAGGCCGGGGGCACAGCTGTTGAGCATACCGAGCAGGGCGGAAAAACCACCAGCCCCGGTGCCATAGCCGATACTGGTCGGGACCCCGATCACCGGAGCTGGAGTCATGCCCGCTACCACCGAGGGCAGGGCGCCTTCCATGCCGGCGATCACAACAATAACCGGGGCCTGCTGCAGGAGTTTCTGGTGGGCCAGGATCCGGTGAATCCCTGCTACTCCGGCATCGTAGATGGGCTCAACTTTTCGGCCAAGGCATTGCAGGGTGATCCGGGCCTCTTCCGCCACCGGCAGGTCTGAAGTTCCGGCAGTGACAAGCAGAACCGCCTGGCTGCTTTGCTGATGACTGATCTGGTCTTCATTGCCGGTCAGCATCCGGGCCTCCAGGTGGTACGAGAGTCCGTCAACGGCCTGGCACACATCTTCTGCTTTATCATTTGAGATCCGGGTGGCCAGGACAACATGCGGCTGCTGCAACTGGGCCGAGAGAATCTCAATGAGCTGAGCCACGGTTTTGTGCTCACCAAAAACGGCCTCAGGCATGCCGGTACGCAGACTGCGATGATGGTCCAGCCGGGCTGACGGGATAGACTCCATGGGCAGAAGGCGCATGCGTTCAACCATGTCATCTATGTTCATGTCTCCTTCCTGCACGGCCTGCAGGAGTGATCGTAAGGTCTGTTCATTCATGACTGCACCCTACCATGCGGCAAAAGAGAGGTAAACCATTTACGGTTGTTGGAAGTTCTGGTAGAGTGGGCACG
>CAZPXI010000030.1:0-16516 GCA_964590715.1 uncultured Desulfobulbus sp. | reverse complement strand
ATAAGAAAAAAGGTCGGAGACATACTCCGGCCTTTTAATAATCAATCGTGATTGATAATCGCCGCGGATCAGTCGCAAGCGGGTTGGCAAGCTTGCTTGCCGTTCCGTGCAGTCGACTGCAGCCGCTTGTTGTGAGGCGCGCAGCGGCTCACGGCAAGTGGATGGAAATACGCGGCGATTGCCGGGGACGCGTAGCGTCCTCGGCAACAAGAGATTCTTCGGACTCAGGATTCACCAAAGAAAATGACTTCAAAGTCCAGCATCTGGGCAGCTTGGGCCATGATTTTGTCTGCTGTGGCAATGATGCGTACGGAGATATCATTGGTTATGGTCAGGTGAAGGGCATCCAGCGTCTGCAAAGACACTGACACGGCAGGCTTTCAACCATTATGACGTGTTGAGGATATACCTGCTTTCAACCGGGTAGTGAATCAGGCGGGCGTCCTCAATGTCCTGTTTGAATCCTACATATAGCCGTTGCACCTCCACAACGCACAGAGCATGTCCATGTGTTGTCGTCCGGCACACAAGACAATGAAACTCAGTGATCGTCAGACTGGAGATGCAGGTAGCATCTTGATTTTGCATCAATTCCGAAAAATCTTCTGAACCGGCTTCGGGTGTATCTTTGCAATATGGGCCACACTGCAGACCGTTGAGGGCCGAGAAGGATAGGGACGTACTCTGATCAGATCTGAGCTATTATCTCGCCCTTTGAGCTCTAACCCTTATCCTGTTTATGGGCATTGTATTCGGCCAGCAGGGTTTGCAGCTTCCATGGCGAGGACAGGCATTCCCGGCCCAGCCCGCATTCGGTAATGACCTCACAAAAACTCAGAAACTCATCCATCAGCCGAGTAACTACCTTTTCCTGGTGTTGAATAATGCGCAACTGTCTGCGCATGTCCACCCCTTCAATGGGCAGGAGCTTGAGCCAGCCCTGTTCCGCCTCGCGACAGACCGTCAGCTGTGAAAGGCAGGCCGCACCGATTCCGGATTCCACCGCCTTTTTAATCGCCTCCGTATGTCCCATCTTGGTCACTATCTTGAGGCTTTCGGCATGGCGGCCCAGTTTTTTTCTGAAAATTTCAGCAGTTCCAGAGCCCTCTTCCCGCATGACCCAGTTTGTCTCCCGTAGATCTTCCGGAACGCGAAAGGTTTCATTCCGGCCCAGCTTGTGACTGGGGCTGACAATAATGGCAAGTTCATCATCAAACCAGGGCACGGCCCGTAGAGAGTCGAGGCTGACGATGCCTTCGACAAATCCGAGATCGGCCTCGCCTTTCTGGACGAGTTTCTCCGCGGCCCGGGTATTGACAACCTGCATATTGATATGGGCCTCAGGATGCAGGCGCATGAACGAGCCGACCAGATACGGAAGAACGTAGTTGCCGATGGTTGAGCTGGCAACAATCTCCAGAGATCCGGCAACTGTGTCCCGTTGCTCAGTCAACATGCTTTCGGCATTGATGACTTGATAGAGGATGTTTTTGGCAAGCGGCAGCAGATACCTGCCACGGTCATTGAGGAGCAGGCTCCGGCCATGGCGGTCAAAAAGCGGGCCGCCCAATTGATTCTCAAGCTCACCCAGGGCCATACTCACCGCAGACTGAGTCAAGTAGAGCGTTTTACTCGCTTTTGTCACCTGTCGTGTCTCTGCAACCGCTGTGAAAATTTCCAACTGTCTCAATGTGATGGACATAATATTTTGCCTGTACGGTTATGGTGAGAATGTATGTAGTGGGGCAATGTAAAAAACAGCCGTATAAAAGGCCCGTGTACCACACTTCATGTAGCCGGCATGGCTGGACCAGATAAGCGGAGCAAAGCGCAGACTCCGGATTTTACAGGTCACAGCCACAACGATGACACCGTTTCGCTGTTATGAAAATAGCCTACATCTTCGCGGGCTATTTTCGGATAAATGAAGCATTGTACATGTGCAGGTTCTGTCCAACGCGTGATCTCGTTATCAACGAAAAAGAATGTTTTTTCCCTTTACAAAAAAAAAATAAAGACAAAAAAAGGAAAAGAAGAACCGTTGAAGAATTGAAGATCAGCTTGATCTTTAAAAGGTCTCATTGTCAAGTTTTTCTTTAATTCAATAGTTTTATTCAGTTTTTTTGCTATAAATTCCAGGAGTAAATGTTGACATATTTAATCAATCTTATCATGCATAAGCAAAAATGAATATAATTATTATTTATTTCAAGTTTTGCTTAATCTCGATTTTGAGTTAGAACGGCCTACGTTGTGGGAGTATTGCAATTCGTTTCCAGTCTGGATGGTGAGAAAGGGAGGCGCTAAATGTGCAATCACTTTTCATCTTCAAAGGTACCTGTTCCGGAGCGCGTCACGGAGTTTTCGCTCGGAGTCTTCGCATGCCCTCTCCCTGTTAATCTGCTGCGCTTTTCAGGTTAATTCCTCGCTGTTTGTTCTCACCGCAATTTCTCCTCTGTAGTCAGAGTCCTCGACTGTAACACTGTATTCACTCACCCGGTTTCCATAGTCGATGGTTTGTCTTCGGATTGCTGGTTTTTTTCCGGCGATCTTGAAGTTTGTACTTGACCATTGGTGAAAAACAAGAGGAACAACAGATCTCCGTTCAAATCAAGGTTGGCTTTTGCGCTTGTTTTTATGTTGTTTTTGTGAGACATATCGCCGGGTACCATATTCAGGATTTCCAGATAATGAATGAAGGTTCATTTTTTGTTGACAAATACCCATAAGCTTAAGTAGTGTGCAACACGATTCCTGATACTTTGTATCATCGGAATTTATGCCTCAGCATCTGCTGACACACGAATAGAACTTAACGGAGAGACCGGATGGATCAGCAAATTCTGACCAACATAATCTACGTTACTATTTTCCTTATCGGGGCGCTTCTGTTCGGTTTTGGCCCGATCATTATCGTCAAGCTCCTCAGTCCCACCTCTCACACCCGTAATGTTGCAGATAAGTCAGGCCAGTTTATTGAGTGCGGCATGGATCCGATCGGATCTGCCTGGATTCGATTCGGTATCGTGTACTATTTGTATGCGCTCATTTTTCTGGCATTTGACGTTGATATCCTGTTTTTGTTTCCGGTGGCTGTGGCCTACAACAGCCCGGAATTTGTAGCCCGTGATTTTGTCGAGATTGTAATCTTTGTCGGTATTCTGTCACTGGCCATTGTCTACGCCTGGGTGAAAGGAGTGTTCAAGTGGGAACCGAAAACGTACCATCATCAATAGTTCAGTTTGCACAGCTCGATAAACTGCTCTATCTCTGTCGGGCCAATTCGCTCTGGCCGATGACCTTCGGACTTGCCTGCTGTGCCATCGAAATGATGGCCACCGGCGGTTCCCGGTTTGACATCTCCAGGTTCGGGGCCGAGGTTTTTCGCCCCTCACCCAGGCAATCGGATGTCATGATCGTTGCCGGAACCATCACCAAGAAGATGGAGCCGGCCGTCAGGACCCTCTACGACCAGATGCCCGAACCAAAATGGGTTATAGCCATGGGCAACTGCGCCATCTCCGGCGGACCGTTCAAGTGTAAAAATAATTATAATGTTGTGGAAGGTGCCGACCAGTTCCTTCCTGTTGACGTGTATATTCCCGGGTGTCCTCCAAGACCGGAGGCCTTGCTTGAAGGAATTATGACCCTGGAAGAGAAGCTGACCGGCAGTCGTCGCTGGCCGCGCAGACAACCTGAGAAAATCGGAAGTCTCTCATGAGTATTGTAGAAGAAACCAGAATAGCGCTTTTAGATCTGTTCCCGGAGCAGGCCGCTGCTGATGCCGAGGCCCGGGCAGCTGCAGAAGCGGAGGCCGAGGCGGCAGAGGCCGCTGCAGCTGTTCAGGCTGAAATTGATGCTGCCGCCGCGGAAATGGAGTCCATGGATTTGACTGCGGATACCGCTGCAGAGCCGGAGGAGGGCGCTGCTGAGGAAGAAGCTGGCGAACCCGAGGCCAAGGCCAAGGCCGCTGCCAAGGAAAAACCTGAAGAAGAGGGGCCGAGGGAAAACGGGGTTCTGCTTACTGATCATGCTGCCAGAGGCACGCACATTGATGTTCTCTGTGACCCTGATCAGATCGTTGATAGCGCCCGGATACTTGATGAAGCCGGTTTCTTTCTTGAGTCCATCGCCGGAGTCGACTGGATCAAGGACGGCAAGATAGAGGTTATTTACGATTACAACCAGTATGGCATGGAGCCATGCAGGGTTGTGGTCAGAACCTTCGTCGATCGGGAAAAACCTGAGATTGCCACTATCTCCGAGATCTTTGCTGCCGCTGACTGGCATGAACGGGAAACCTTTGATTTCTACGGCATCGACTTCCAGGGCCATCCGTATCTGGTTCCCATCCTGTTGCCTGAAGACGCAGATTTTCATCCACTCTTAAAGGACTTTAAACCATGACAGTGCCTATCCAGTGCCGACATGATGAGACCTTTGTTCTCAATCTTGGGCCGCAGCATCCAGCCACTCACGGGGTACTACGTGTCAAGCTGACCATGGATGGAGAATATATTGTCAAGGCGGAACCGGTTCTTGGCTATATTCACCGCATGCATGAAAAGATGGCCGAGGATGGCACCTTTGCCCAGTTCATGCCCAATACCGCCCGCATGGATTATCTCCATGCCCTGGCCTACAACCACGGCTACTGTCTGGCGGTTGAGCGGGCCGCCGGAATCGAGGTTCCGGAACGGGCCGAGTATATCCGGGTCATAACCGTTGAAATGAACCGGCTGACCAGTCACATACTCTGGTGGGCGGCCTTCCTGCTTGATCTCGGCGGTTTTTCACCGCTGCTCTACGCCTTTGATGATCGTGAGCATCTCCTTGATCTGCTTGAACGGGTGACCGGTTCCCGGCTGACCTACTGCTATTTACGCTTCGGCGGGGTCTATAACGATATCGATGATGAATTCATCACCGGAACCCATGCCTTTATCAAGCGTCTGCGTTCACGAATGCCTCGCCTCTACCATGATCTGGTCACCGGCAATATTATCCTGCAGAAACGGCTCAAAGATATCGGCTTCCTCACCGAGGAACAGTGCCGTAGATTCGGCTGTACCGGTCCGGTTGCCCGTGGATCCGGCATAAATTACGACGTACGCAAGAACGAGCCCTATTCGGTCTATCCGGAATTTGATTTTGATGTGCCGGTCTATACCGAAGGTGATTCCATGGCCCGGTACATGGTGCGGATGGATGAAATGGAACAGTCCATGCGCATTATCGAACAGGCCCTGAACAAACTGCCGGACGGCCCGATAAAGGCCAAGGTACCCAAGATTCTAAAACCGGCGGCCGGTGATTACTGGGCCTCGGTCGAAACCGCCCGCGGCGACCTTGGTATGCGGTTGGTCTGTGACGGCGGCAAGAATCCGTACAAATTGAAACTGCGTTCGCCGACTTTCTGCAATCTGAGTAGTTTTGCGGAAGTTTCAGAAGGCATGATACTGGCGGATGCCCTGGCATTCATGGGCAGTCTGGATCTGGTTATACCCGAGATCGATCGTTAGAAGGTAAGGGGGGTAAAAAGGAATTATGGACACAAGCATCTGGCGCCCGATTCTCTATCTGGTAGGTTTTATGGCCTTTGCCGGGCTCAATGCCGCCTATCTCGGATGGTGCGAGCGTAAAGGCGCGGGTCGTATCCAGCGTCGTACCGGTCCCATGGAAGTTGGTTTTCAGGGCCTCCTGCAGCCCCTGGCTGACGGCCTCAAACTGATGAGCAAGCAGTTGCTGGTTCCCGACGGCGTTGACGGCATTCTCTATCGGGTTGCTCCGATTCTGGCAATGATTCCGGCTCTGACCTCAATGGCGGTTATTCCCTTTGCCGGTAACGTGCAGGCCCGCGCGGTCGAGCTCTCGGTTCTGCTGCTCTTTGCCCTGGCTACTATCGGAATGATGGCTGTCCTGCTCGGCGGCTGGGCTTCGGGTAACAAGTACTCGCTCATTGCCGCCGCCCGTTCGGTTTCCCAGAATCTGGCCTATGAGATTCCGATGCTGGTCACCGTCATCACCATCGTCATGCTGACCGGTTCCATGAACCTTGAGGATATCGTCCTTCACCAGCAGGGCGGATTCTGGAACTGGAATATTTTTCCCCTGGTCAACCATTCCATTGCCCAGGCCATCATCATGCCGGTCTCCTTTATTATTTTCTTTATCTGCTCGGTGGCTGAAACCAACCGCGCCCCCTTTGACATGGCCGAGGCCGAATCCGAGCTCATTGCCGGTCATATGACCGAGTACGGTTCCATGGGCTTTGGTCTGTTCATGATGGGCGAATATCTGAATATGGTCGTCGGTGCCTGTCTGATCACCATTCTCTTTCTCGGCGGCTGGGATTGTCCATTCGGGCTGTTTCCGGGTATCTGGTGGTTCCTGATCAAGATTTATATACTGCTGTTCACCGTCATTTGGGTTCGCTGGACCTATCCGAGAACCCAGATTTATAAACTGCTTAACCTGTCGTGGAAAATTCTGATCCCGTTCTCCCTGGCGAATCTGCTTATGACTGCAGCATTTATCAAGATTTTTTAAGATCAGATCATGCTGTCAGGGCGGTAATCCGGCCGCATGTGACCAGAGAACCTCTGCATGATCTTCCGGTATTGCAGCATATGATACGGAATTTTGGACAGCGAAAGAAATGATACTTGAGTTTTACGAGTCCATCACAATCAATTTAGGATGCGTATTGAATCATGAGTGAATACTGGAACGATGTATTTGGCGGCGCGAAGAGTCTGGTTATAGGGCTCTCCATCACTGCCAGAGAATTTTTCAAACCAGTGGTGACGGAACAGTATCCCTGGTTTGTTCCGAAGATGACCGAAAATTTTCGTGGTCATATCGAACTGGTCGGTAATGAGGAAACCGGGAAACCGAAATGTGTCGTCTGCGGCATGTGTCAGCGTTCCTGTCCCTCGGGCTGCATCTCGCTTGCCGGCAAAAAACCGGAAGGGGAGAAGAAGAAGGCCCTGACCAAGTATCATCTCGATTTCACAACCTGCAGCCTCTGCGGCACCTGTATAGAGAGCTGCAACTTTGGCGCTATCCAGTTCTCCAAGGATTACAATCTGGCCAGCACCAGAAAAGAAGACTACATCTTTGATTTACTCAAACGACTGGAGGAACAGGGCTGATGCAAGCAACAATCTGTCAGACAGCTGCTAATCCGTCGCTTTTTACGGCTGAAAGCTTTGTCGGTCTGATCTTTCTCGTCACCATCGGCCTGATTTTCGCCGGTGCACTGATAGCGACTACCTCCAAACGGCTTGTCCGCTGTATTGCCGGGCTGGCCCTTTGTTTCACCGGAGTTGCCGGAGCGTATTACTTCCTGCTCTCCCCCTTCCTTGCCATGATGCAGATGCTTATCTACGTCGGCGCAGTTTCCATCCTCATTGCCTTTGCCATCATGATGGCAACCCCTGAAGAAGGTGACATGCCCGGCAGGCAGATAACCCGCTTTGCCGGCCCGCTCGGTTTTGCCATTGCCTCCCTTTTCTTTGCCGCCCTTTCGCTCCTTGGTCTGAAGACCGAGTGGCAGGTTTTTCCAAAGACCGGGACCGGGGATATGCAGGCAATGGGTACGGCACTGCTCACCACCCATTCCATGGTTTTTGAGCTGATTTCTTTTGTTCTTTTGATGGCAATTATTGGCGCCCTGGTTCTTGCGCGCAGAGGAAGACATTAATCATGTATCTACTCAACCTGTACAACTGTCTTGGTACCTATCTGGTTCTTGGAGCCATGCTCTTTGCCTTTGGTATTTACGGCTTGGTTTCCCGGCGGACCATCATCGGTATGCTCATCGCCTCCGAGCTGATCCTGTCCGGCGCCTCCATGAACTTCATGGCGTTTAACCGGTTCACCGCCCCTGATCCGACCATCGGGCAGATGTTTACCCTGTTTATTATGGCCATTGCCGCCGCCGAGGCCGCCATTGCCGTCAGTATCGTTATCTCCGTCTATCGAAATTACAAATCCATTGATGTCGAAGATGTCGTCGACCTGCACGGATAACCATGGCGAACGCTTAAGGCCACGGCATGAAGATATTCACTGATCTATACAACCAGGGACTCTGTCCCAAGGGACTTACACGGTAAGGGATTGATTATGGACGCTGTTTCCACTACTACACATATTGTAGAAAATGCCAATCTTGGGCTGGCGGTTATGATACCGCTTTTCGGGAGCCTGGTTGTCATGACGATGAAAAATCATCCCAATCTACGGGAATTTATTTCGTCATGTTCCTCTGTCCTGCTCTTTGTTATTATCTTGTCTTTTATACCTGCGCTCAAGGCGGGTCAGACATTGGTCTATCCGATTTTTCATATCCTGCCCGGGCTTTCCGTTACCCTGCGGGCAGATGGGATGTCCATGATCTTTGCCATGGTCGCTTCATCGCTGTGGATGATCGCGGTGTTTTACTCCATGGGGTATATGCGGGCCCATGACGAACCCTGCCAGACCCGGTTCAATGCCTGTTTTGCCCTGGCCATTTTCGGCGCTATCGGAGTTGCCCTTTCAGATAACCTGTTTACCCTCTATCTCTTTTATGAGGTTGTTTCCATCTGTACCTATCCCCTGGTTGCCCATCATCAGGATGCAGAGGGCTATGCCGGGGCCAGGAAATACATTATCTATCTGACAACAACGGCCAAGATGTTCCTGCTGCCGGCCCTGATCCTGATCTATGTACTGGTCGGCAACCTTGATTTCCCCCATAACATTTTTACCGGTATGTTTCCGGCCGATACCAAGTCCTGGGTCGTCGTGATGCTCTATATTTTCTGCATCCTCGGCTTTGCCAAGAATGGTATCATGCCGCTTCATCACTGGCTGCCCGGCGCCATGGTTGCCCCGACTCCGGTCTCCGCTTTGCTCCATGCGGTTGCCGTTGTCAAGGTCGGTGTGTTCTGTACCACCCGGGCCATGCTCTATGTCTTCGGGGTCAACACCATGAACATGCTTAACCTTGGTATCCCCACGGCCTACTTTGTCAGCTTTACCATTTTAACGGCCTCGGTCATTGCCCTGTCCAAGGATAACCTGAAGGCGCGGCTCGCGTATTCCACGGTCAGTCAATTGTCCTATATCATTCTTGGTGTCGCCCTGCTCACTCCGCACGCCATAAACGGCGGTCTGATTCACATCGTCAATCACGGATTCTCCAAGATCACCCTCTTTTTCTGTGCCGGTGCCATCTTTATCGCCACTCATAAAAAGAACATTTCGGAAATGAGCGGCCTGGGACGGTCAATGCCCTTTACCTTCGGTGCCTTTGCGGTGGCCTCGCTCTCCATGATCGGTGTTCCGCCGGTGGCGGGTTTTGTCACCAAATGGTATCTGCTGGTCGGTTCCATGGAGGCCCATCAGATCGGTATCCTCCTGGTTCTTATTACCTCCACCGTGCTCAATGTCGGGTATTTTGCCCCGGTAACCTATAAGGCATTTTTCGGTAAACGTCCTGAAGGCGAGGTCGAGACCGGGATTCAAGAGGCCCCGCTTTCCATGTTGATTCCGATTCTCATCGCAGTGACGGTGTCGGTTGTTATCGGTATCTATCCTAATTTTATGATGCAATTCGTTGAAATGGTGACAGGATGATTAAACTCATAGATTACCTGCGGGAGCGGATCAAGACCGTAATACCGGCCTGCTATATTCTGCTCGCATTCATTGTAGCTTTTGCCGCCATGGTCAACAGGAGCCATGCCCATACAAGCATTGAGCGGGACATTCCGTTTTTCTGGTCCGTGTTCGGATTTGTCGCCGCTGCGGTTATTATCGGTATCGCCTACTGGTACGGGCGTTCGGGTATTCAGGCCAGAACCAACTATTACGATTGCCCGCTGAAGGATGATTGTACTTCTTCGGATTCTTGAATGTAATCCGTCTCCAAGTAGAGGATAACGAGGAATAAAAGCATGTCAGCCCACTTTATTCATCCAGCACTGATTATGATGATCGGTGCCCTGTTGGTACCCTTTGTCCGGGGACCGCTGCGCAAACCATTCTTGTTCATAGTGCCCCTGGTGGCACTGGGAGCCGTTGTCTCCAACAGTTTTTTAAGCGGCGAATTTGCGGCCTACCAGTTTATGGACTGGCATCTTGTTTTTGGCCGGATCGATAAGCTGACCACGGTTTTTGCCTATATCATGGCTGTGATGGCTGTTATCGGCACCCTGTATGGACTGCATGTGGACAATGCCGGTGAGCATATGGCGGCCTGGTTCTATGTGGCCGGTTCGCTGGGCACCATCTATGCCGGTGATTATCTGACTGTCTTTCTGTTCTGGGAAATGATGGCTTTTGCCTCGGTTTTCCTGATCTGGGCACGGAAAGGTCCGCAATCGCTTGCCGTCGGCTACCGGTATCTGCTTATTCATACCATCGGCGGAGTGGTGCTGCTGGCCGGGATCATGCTGCGTTATCAGGCCGTCGGTGATATCGCCTTCAACCTGCTGGATGTAAAGAACCCGGAACTCTACACCTGGCTGATTATGGCCGGTTTTGCCCTGAACGCCGCGGTCGTGCCCCTGCATTCCTGGCTGCCGGATGCATACTCCGAGGCCTCATTCAACGGTGCGGTTTTCATGTGTGCCTTTACCACCAAAACCGCAGTCTACACCCTGGCCCGTTCCTGCGCCGGGATGGATATACTGGTCCTGCTCGGTGTGATCATGGCCCTGTACGGTGTGATCTACGCAGTGATGGAAAACGACATTCGTAAATTACTCGCCTGGTCCATTGTTTCCCAGGTTGGTTACATGGTGGCCGGGGTTGGGATCGGCACCGAAATGGCCATTAACGGTGCCTGCGCCCATGCCGTTGCCCATATTCTGTATAAGAGCCTGCTGTTCATGGGAACCGGATCCGTGCTTTACATGACCGGAAAAACCAAATTTACCGATCTTGGCGGTCTCTATAAAAAGATGCCCGGAACCTTTTTCTTTACCATGGTCGGCTGTCTTTCCATCTCAGCTGCGCCGTTTTTTGCCGCCTATATCTCCAAGTCAATGATCATAACCGCTGGTTTTGAGAGCCATCTCAACTGGGCTTCCTGGCTGTTGATGTTCGGCGCTACCGGTACCTTCATGTATAACGGGCTCAAACTCCCATACTTCCTCTTCTTCGGCAAAAACAACTGCAGTAAAGAAACCTGGGAGAAGGCCAAGGATCCTACCTGGAACATGATGACCGCTATGGCATTGGGCGCAACCTTCTGTATTATGGTCGGCTCAGCGCCGGGCTTCCTCTATAGCCTGCTGCCGTATCCGGTCGAATACAATCCGTTTACCCTGTATCATCTTGCTGAAACCCTCCAGCTCATGGGTTTTGCAGCACTGGCATTCTTCCTGCTCAAGAAATACCTGCAGCCTGTTGATCGGATCTGTCTGGATATGGACTGGTTCTATCGTATGGCGGGCAGACTGTTTCTGTGGCTGGCCAAGAACCCCCTCCAGTGGTTTGACACCGCCTGGGGCGAGGTCTATCGAGTCGTCGGTTTGGGAACACTCATGTCAACGGCAAAGTTCTGGAGCTGGTTTGATTGGAATGCCATTGATGGTGTGGTTGACGGCATAGCACGATCGGTACGCGGAATCGGCGGTAAGGTTCGCCTGCTGCAAAGTGGTCAGATTCAGGTAACGATTTATTACGCTGCATCGTTTGCCGCCATCGTCCTGGTCAGTTATATACTTTTTCAACTTTCATAAAGGAATTGTAGGGAATGGACTGTTTACTCATTAACGAGGGGTTTCCCCTGCTCAGTTTCCTGATTTTCTTGCCGCTTGCCGGAGCATTTGTTTTATTCTTCTTCTCCAGTGAGTCGTTTGCCAGGTTATGGACTCTTTTTGTCACCATCATCATGGCCTTGATTTCGCTGCCGCTCATCTCCGGCTTTGACACTACCACGGCCAAGTTCCAGTTTGCCGAGGCGCATACCTGGATCCCGCAGCTGAACATCAACTACATTGTCGGTGTGGACGGTATCTCCATTCTGCTGGTTATCCTGACCACCTTTATCATGCCGCTCTGTGTACTGGCTTCCTGGAAGTACATTAAAACCCGGGTTACGGCCTTCATGTTCTGCCTGCTGATCATGGAGACTTCCATGCTCGGCGTGTTCATGGCCCTTGATTTCGTCCTCTTCTATGTACTGTGGGAGTTCATGCTCATCCCTATGTACATGCTGATCGCCATCTGGGGCGGGCCGAGAAAAATATACGCCTCGATCAAGTTTTTCCTCTACACCCTGGCCGGCTCCATCCTGCTGCTGGTAGCGATTATTGCCCTCTATATCAAGAACGGCAGTTTCTTTATCCCGGACATGATGTGGCAGAATTATTCAACCACCTTCCAGATCCTGGTGTTCCTGGCCTTTTTTCTGGCCTTTGCGATCAAGGTTCCCATGTTCCCCTTTCACACATGGCTTCCTGCCGCTCATGTTGAAGCTCCGACCGCCGGTTCGGTCATTCTGGCCTCGGTTTTGTTGAAGATGGGTACCTACGGTATGCTTCGGTTCTGTCTGCCCATTACCCCTGAGGCCACCTTTGCGCTGGCTCCATATATACTCTGGCTTTCGATTGCCGGTATAATCTACGGCGGATTTACCGCCCTTGCCCAGCATGATATGAAAAAGCTGATTGCTTACTCGTCGGTTGGTCATATGGGCTTTGTCACCCTTGGTATTTTCGTTCTCAATACCCGCGGGGTTGAAGGTTCGATCATGCAGATGATCAACCATGGTGTAACCACCGGCGCCCTGTTCCTCTGTGTCGGTATGATCTACGAACGAACTCACAGCCGTGAACTCTCGGTTGCCCAGGGCTGCGGTAAATACATGCCCTGGTTTGCCACTTTTATAGGAATCTTTGCACTGTCGTCTTTCGGATTTCCAGGCACCAACTCCTTTATCGGTGAGTTTCTGATCATTGCCGGAGCCTTTGAATTCAATAAAGCCCTGGCCCTGGCCTCAATTCCGGGAGCTGTTCTTGCTGCGGCCTACATGCTCCGTATGCTCCAGAAAATTCTCTACGGTACGGAAAACAATCCGGATCAGTCGCACCTGAAGGATCTGAGTATTCGTGAGATTGCAGTCCTGACTCCGTTTTTGATCTTTGTCTTCTGGATCGGACTTGGTCCGCAACCGTTTATTGATATGATACATGTTTCGGTGGCAAACCTGCTGGATCAGCTCCACGGATGGCAGCATGCCCAAAATGTCGCCGCCGTGCTTATGCAGTAAAAACAGAAGAGCAACCCTGAGGAATAAACCCCGGCCGCCGATTGTACGGACCGACGGCCTCTGAACACTTATAAGGAAAGGAATACCCAATGGCTATTCTACCCGAATTAGCGCTTATAGCTGGAGCCCTGGCATTTTTTGCTCTCAGCCTCAGTAAATCGCTGGATAGTAATCAGGTGAAAAATTCAGCCGTCGTGTTTGGCTTTATTATCCTGATCTGTTCGATTATTTCGTATAATCAGCAAGCGACCATGTTTTATGGCAGTTACGAGATCGATATGTATTCGCAACTGTTCAAGCTGATCATCGGGTTTGCCCTCTGTGTGGTCCTGATCTTCGGCCAGAACCTGAAAGGAATTGATGAAAATATTCGCCCTGAATATTACATATTCCTCTTTCTCAGCGGCCTCGGGTTAATGATGCTGGTCAGTGCGGTCGAGCTGATTACCCTGTTTGTTTCGCTTGAACTCTCCTCATTTGCCCTCTACCTGCTGGTGCCCATGCGCGATGACCGCACCGGGATCCGGCAGCAGATGGAAGCAGGGATCAAGTACATCCTTTTCGGCGTCATGGCCACCGGCTTCATGCTGTTCGGTATGAGCTATCTCTTCGGCCTGACCGGATCGACCTATATAAAAGATATTGTTCCCGCACTTGAAACCGTTTCATCCCAACCTGCGGTCTTCTTTGCCGTTGTTATGGTCCTGGGCGGCTTCTTTTATAAACTGGCCGTCTTTCCCATGCACTTCTGGGTTCCTGATATTTATGAAGGCGCCTCCAACGAGACCACCGGTTTTATTGCCACCGTGCCCAAGCTTGGTGCCGTTGCCCTGTTGATCCGGTTCATGACCCTACCTACCGGTCAACCCGAGCTTCTGGTCAACCTGTTTATCGTTCTTGCCCTCTGCTCCATGTTTTATGGCAACCTGAGCGCACTGGTCCAGAAGGATCTTAAAAGAATGCTTGGCTTCTCCGGCATCTCCCATGCCGGGTTTATTCTCCTTGGCCTACTCACCATGCAGACCAGCGGCTATGCGACCGCCATCTACTATATTACCGGTTATGTGCTGATGAATCTGGCCTGCTTTCTAGTCATCTCCAACGTCTCCGTCAACGGTGAAAATATCAAGATCGATGATCTCAATGGGCTTCATAAACGTCAGCCGGTTCTGGCCTTTGTCCTGGCCGTCAGCCTGTTTGCCCTTGGCGGCATCCCGCCCATGGTCGGCTTCATGGGTAAATTCATGCTGTTGACCGGCGCGCTTAAACTTGGTCACCTGACCCTGGTTATCATGGCCGCCTTTAACACCGCTATTGCCATTTACTACTATCTCTCAGTTGTCAAGGCCGCCTATACCGCCGACAGTGAAGAGCGCGAGAATGTGGAAGTCAATGTTCTTATCAAGGCCACCGGCGTCGTGCTGGTGGTGCTTATCCTGCTGATGGGATCCCTGCCTTCCAAGTTCGTTGCCATTGCCGATACAGCGGTTCGAACTATTATGTAACTTTTGTAGAGTTTAGCCCATATCTCATTTGTTTAAAAAGGTTTGGCCCCTTAAAAGGAGCCAAACCTTTTTTTGTTTCCAGCGCAACAGTTTCCGGATTCTGCAGGTTTTGTATTGGCGGGTTTTTGTGAAAAACATTGCCGAAACAGGCAATAACGGTATAGTTTAAGTCTCTTCTTTACTGTCACGAACATAAAAGTCAGAAGCAGACCCCTGTTTTGAGATTCAGACAGATTGTATGGGTTCACTTCAATCAGTTGACTTGCCGTTGTGGCCGACATCGGGTGGGTAAGCCGCACCTGTATGAAGGCATGAAAGCGACATCGGCCCCGGAGGTTATCGTCTTATTATGCTTTTTTTGCATAGCCTGTTCCTGCTTGCTCTAATCCATATTTTTTCTCCAGGCGGGGTCTTTGCCGCCCCTGCAGTACAGTACAACTGCCCAGATTCGTCCGTTACTTTTGAGTTCAAAGAACCGGAGGATATTCATGTGTCTGTACAACAACAAATGCGGCTCTGGCTTTTCTTAAATCAATCGGCCTGGAAACAACAGATCGGATTACGATTAGACTCGTCGAACATATTGCATCCAATCGTGATCATCTTTTACTTGGAGCGTATAATCCGGTTTCCGATGAAGTCACTCTGCTGACCTATCCAAAGGCTGTTGAGCGTTTAGGTGGAAATGCACCGATGCCGGGGGTAGAGATGAGTGAGGAGCTCTGGTGCGGCTATGCAGCGCATGAATTAGCTCACGTTATCAGTTGCAGGTATCTCAGCTCGAAGGTTGAAGCACGCACCACTGGTGAATATATTGCTGCGGTGACCCAGTTAACCGTGCTTCCTGAAGAAATCCGAGAAAAAATTCTCCTGCAGTATAAAGGGGTTACGGCCTATCAATCCAGGGAAGAAATGTCTGAGCTCTATTTCCTGCTTGATCCACATAAGTTTGCCGTGAAATGTTACCTGCATTTTATATCGTTGGAGAATCCTAAGCGGTTTATTGAACTTTTTGTCAAAGAGGGGAACGGTTTTTAAAAGCAAAGAAAAGTATCTGATTAAATAAACCCCCTTCCCTTTACTGGAGTGCCGGCATCTGCCCCTGGCTTGCCCGCCGGGGGCAGGAGATAGGTAAACTGTCCCCCGAACTCACCCCGAACTCACGCTTTCAGCGGTCCATCCTATCCCGGCTGTCGCGGCTCAACAGCCGGGTTAACTTTCACAAATTTTAACCATTGTCAGTCTTTCAAGACGTTCCTCTTTGAGCCAAAAGAGCTTTACAATCGTTACCTATTATGTTACATTGTAACTTAAAAACTAAAGTAACTTAACAGGAGGTATTACAATGAGCCAAGTAATTAGAGTTTCAACATCAATCTATAACCGTTTAGAATCATTAGCCCAAGGTTTTGATACTCCAGGAAATGTTATTGAGCGATTAATAAATCATTACGAACAGAGTTTGCCGCACAACCATACTCTACCCCGACTTATTGTAAAAAATCTTTCTCCTGAAGAACCAGGCGATCTCACACATACAAAAATTATCAATGGATGCTTTGGGAAAGATCCAGTAAAAAATTGGAATCATTTAGTTTATGTTGCACATGCATCGGCGTTACCTTATTTCGGGAGTATTAGCAAACTTCAAAAAGCATCACAATCTAATGTCGTAGAAGGACAACGGTCAGAGAGTGGTTATCACAATTATCGAGATTTGGGTATTTCAATTCAAGGGGCA
>CAZPXI010000029.1:0-17036 GCA_964590715.1 uncultured Desulfobulbus sp. | reverse complement strand
AGTAAACAGGAGTGGGAGCGAACCTTTGACTCCTTTACGGATATTGTCACCCTGCAGGATCCTTCCATGCGGGTAGTCAAGGTGAACAGGGCAGGCTGCGCGATCCTTGGTCTAGACCATGAGAATATCGTGGGGCAGCAATGCCATGAACTTTTCCATGGTATTGATATTCCCTGCCCCGGTTGCCCTCTGCTGGAAACGAAAAAAGATTTTCAGCCCTATACCCAGGAGATGTACCATGAAAAAATGGGAAAGACCTTTCTGGTTTCAGCCGCTCCAGTTCTGGATGGAGATGGAGAGCTGGAGTATATAGCCCATGTTGCCAAGGACATTAGTGAGTTCAAGAGGTTACAGGAGGAACTGTTCCAGGCGCAGAAAATGGAAGCCGTCGGTGTTCTGGCCGGTGGGGTTGCCCATGATTTCAACAACATTCTTTCCGGGATTATCGGCTATGCCGAACTGATCCGCCATGAGGTTGCTCCGGACAGCAGGGTGGGCAGCGATATTGTCGAGGTCATCGGGGCCGGGAAACGGGCCGCGGATCTTGTCAAACAGATCCTTACCTTCAGTCGAAAGACTGAAATCAATAAGCGGCCCCTGCGTCCCCATCTGATTGTCAAGGAGGCCTTAAAACTGCTCCGTGCCACCCTGCCGGCAAGTATCGACATCGTTGAACAGATTGATCCCGATTGTGGAACGGTACTGGCCGACTCCACCAATATTCATCAGATTGTCGTCAACCTCTGCACCAATGCCCTTCACGCCATGAGTAATGAGAAGGGTGTCCTCCGTGTGGTTCTGGAGCGCCGTGAAGTGGGTGCGGAAGACCTGGCCGGCGTGCAGGCTGCCTCACCGGGAACCTTTGTCGTGCTCTCGGTCAGTGATACGGGCTGCGGCATGGATAAGGTCACTGTTGATCATATCTTTGAACCCTATTTTACCACCAGGGAAGTCGGCACCGGCACCGGACTGGGGCTGGCTGTTATTCATGGGATCGTTCAGGATGCCCAGGGGTTCATCAACGTGACAAGTACGCCGGAACAGGGGAGTACCTTTGAGGTTTATCTTCCCGTCTTAAGGGAAAACGGCAGTGAGGAAAACGGGATCGTGGAGGATGTCCTCCCGCAGCGCGGTCATGAGCACATTCTGTTTGTTGATGATGAAGATTTTCTGGTCCAGGTCATGCAAAGGCAGCTAGAGGATCGCGGATACAGGGTGACTGTAACAACGGATAGTCGGGAGGCCTTGGAAAAAATCCGTATTCACCCGGAAGAGTTCGATCTGCTCATCACCGATCAGACCATGCCCGGGCTGACCGGGGCGGAGCTGGCCATGGCAGTCAGGACGATTCAGCCGGCAATGCCGATAATCCTGTGTACGGGCCACAGCAGTGTGCTCTCCCGAGAGCAGAGTAAAGCCATCGGTATTGACAGATATATTTTCAAACCGATTATGGGTAATGAGCTCTTTGATGCCGTTCGCGAGATTCTGGATGAAAAACAGTGCTGAACGATCGGCGGTTATGAACCAGCGTTTCTCTGTCCGTGTCGGCCCGGAGCATGGTTTTCATACCTGTTCACCGGCCTGATCCTTCCTCTCCTTCAACGGGAGGCGAATGATAAAGGTGGTTCCCTTGTCGACTTCACTGTCAACGGTGATGGTTCCCTGATGTTTTGTAATGATAACGTTATGGGCAATGGAAAGTCCCTGGCCGGTTCCCTTGCCCACTTCTTTTGTGGTGAAAAAGGGATCAAAAACCCGTTTTCTGACTTCCTCTGCCATACCACCGCCGCTGTCGGTAATGCGGATTTCGGCAAAGTCGTCCTCTGTTGAGGTCGCAATCGTGATCCTGCCTTTTTCTTCCGTACCGGTTTGTTCCTGTAGATTGCCGATGGCGTGGGCCGCGTTAACGATGATATTGAGAAACACCTGTCCCATTTCATCGCTGAGACAGGGCACCATGGGGAGGTCCCCGAAGTGTGTTTCTATTTCAGCTGCATATTTCCACTCGTTGCTGGAAACCATGAGCGTGTTTTTAATGATTTCGTTGAGGTCGGCCGGGACTTTTTCCCTGCTCCCGGGATGGGAAAACTCTTTCATGGCCCGGACAATGGCACTGACACGGTTCACGCCATCTCTGGTTTGCGCCAGGGCCGTGGGTATTTCTTCACGAAGAAACTCCCAGTCCGCCTGCTCCAGGGCCTCATGGATGGTTTTGCTCACTTGCTTGGGATCCGTTTCGTTTTCTCCCTGTGCAGCGAGATTGTCCAATGTTGTAAAAAGATGGGAGATGTCTTCAAAGCTTTCTGAAAAAAAGTCTATGTTGGTGCCGATATACTGAATAGGGGTGTTGATCTCGTGGGCAATACCGGCAGCCAGCTGTCCTACGGACTCAAGTTTTGAACGTTGCAGTAACTGGGTCTGCATCTGTTCCCGATCCTGTTCGGCCTGGACTCGTTCGGAGATATCCTGAAAGTCTTCCACAATCCCCATTACCGAGCCCTCTTTATCCCTGTATGGCGTAGCCGTGAGCATACAGTGCAGTTTTTTGCCGGATTTGGTCGTTTTGACAACCTCGGTGTGAATGGCCCGGCCAGCCATGTCTATCTGGTGAAGAGTGCAGAGGTCGCTTTGCCGGCAGCGCTCATCAAGAAAGCAGGTATAGCATTTTGAACCAACAAGCTCCTCTTCCTTCATTCCTGTCATGGTGCAGAAACTCCTGTTGACCCGTTGAACGATACAGTCCCGGTCGATCAGCCGGACTCCGGTGGAGATGGTGTTGAGGATCTGCGAAAGGTCCACGCTCAACTGATCTACTTCGGTCAGACTCTGTTCCAGTTCTGCTGTCCGTTGTTCAACCTTGTCTTCCAGATCCTGGTTAATCGCCTGGATCAGTTTGTCCTTGTTAATAAGATCCGCAATAACCTGCCGGATCAGGCGAAGAATCAGGTAAACAAAAATGGATCCCCCGAGAAAAACCAGGGCGGAAATGAATTCTGCGGGCAGAGGCATTCCTGTCGAGTGGATAAGGATAAAACCGATATATCCCAGCAGAAAGAAACACATGAGCGCGGTCAGGATGGTCCACTGCCTGCGAAAGATGTGCGGCAGCGGGGGGAGCATCTTCAGGCTCAGCAGGATTGAGGTCAGCATGAAGCCGGCCCCGACAAGGATCATGCCGTTGAAAAAAAGTGATTGCGGATTCATAGCTGAAGGCCGTCGTTGTTATGGGAGAAGTTCCTTCTTTTGTTTACAGCGTATAAAAAAAAAACCTGGGGATGCAAGATGATTTTTTTTATCCCTGCTTTTTCTCTTCCTCATCATGGCCGGTACGTACCTTGATCGGCTCGACAATACCCACCTGACGATTGAAATTGTACAGTGCCTGCAGAACCGGCCAGGTGATTTTCTGGCCCCCGGGGAGGATCATGGCCCCATTTTTTGCAGTAATATCTTCCTCGGCAATCATGCCGACGGTTATATGGTCAACGCCCAGGGAGAGTGTACGGGAATGATCCTGAAAACGTATTCTGTTAAGAGCATCCAGTACCTCGCCATTATAGTTGCTCTCCTGTCGGCGAAGCTCTTCAACGGCTTTACCGGGTGAATGTCCCTGATGGAGCAGCAGGTCAAAGTCAATAGTTCCTTTCAGGATCTGGGCACCGGTGAGAACCTCTTCAAACTCTGTCTCGGTGAAATCATCGGTATACTCGGAAAAGGGTTTCTGCTGCCAGCGAATCATCTTGGTAACACTCTCCAGGCGGGGAATATGTTCCAGCAGTCGGGCGCCTATTTCCGGATAATTCGTCCACATGGCCTCTTCTTCATCATCCAGGGCAAGGCCGGCGTATTTTTTATTGATAATGTCCGTGGGAAGGGAAATACAGCCGATCTGTGCCAGCAGGGCCGCAACCTCGATCTGCCAGATGTTGGGCAGGTCAAGCTGCCGGGCCGCATCGGTTGCATACTCTTTGATCCTCAGGCCGGCGCTGAACACCGTGGGTTTGGCCTGGCTGAGCAGTTCCGACAGCACGGTGACGCTGCCTTTCAAGGTTTTCTGCAGCAGTTCTTTTTCCGCAGTCAGGAGCCTGTGCTGCCGCTGGGCCAGGGCCAGAGCCGGGACCAGTGTTGCGGTTGAGCAGGGCTTGGTGAGGAAACGAAATATCCGGCCGTTATTGACCGCCTCCATGGCGGTCTCCTGGTCGGCATTACCGGTGAGCATGATGCGAATGGTATCGGGATAGAGATCCTTGACCCGGGAGAGCAGCTCCACTCCGTTCATGCCGGGCATGCGCATATCGGAGACAATAACGGCAAACGGACCGTCTCTTTTCAGTTTCTGCAGAGCCTCATCACCGGAGAGGGCAACCTGCATGGGGAAACGTTTTCTGAGCTGTCGTTTCATCGATTGAAGGACGTTTTCTTCATCATCGACAAAGAGTATTTTATCCGTCATCTTTTTCTCCCTGTTGCTGGATTTCTCTGCAGAGATCGATCCAGGTGTCCATATGATCAAGCATTCCGATCTGTTCAAGAATTGGTTCGTTGAGTTGCGGAGGTTCACCCTGGTTACTTGATGGATTAAGTTTGTAATATATATAGTCGGCAATATGAACAATTACGGCTGGGCAGAAGGAAGTTTCCGGATAATTGTCCAGCCGGTGATGGAAGGTAATGGCTTCCACCACCTGACCGGGCAACCCCCACAGGCCGATCAGGTAGCCTCCGATATCTCCATGACAGGCGCCGAAAATCCGGTGCTCCGCCTGTTCAAGTGTACAGGCGGTTTCCCCGGCCAGGATAACGGCCTGTTCGTATTCCTCGGGCATGCGGGAGAAGAGGATCAGTTTGCCGACATCGTGCAGCAGGCCGGAGATGAAGGCATTGTCTATCATTTCCTTGTCTTCACTTTCATTGAGGGCGATTTTTTTGGCAAAGGCGGCAGTGGCCATGGAATGGGACCAGAGTTTGTTGACATTAAAAACCTTGCCGGCAGGGCCTTTCATCTCGGAAAACACGCCGACCCCGAGAACCAGGGCCTTGATGGTGTCAAGGCCCAGCAGGTTGACGGCACGGAACGGACTTTCGATATGTTTGTAGAGCCCGAAGAAGGCGGAATTAACCAGTTGCAGAACCTTGGCACTCATGGCCAGATCCTGCTCAATGATTTCCGCTACATCGCCAAGGCCGCCATCCGGATCTTTCAAGACCCGCTGCAGTTTGGCATAGGTTTCCGGCAGGCTGGGCAGGTTGTCTATACTGGAGACCAGTTTTTTCAGTCGTTCGTCAGCCATGAGATCCTGCAGGGCCGAAGCACGATGGATCACCTGCTTGAGGATGTCAGGATCGGCCGGCTTGGCGAGAAACTGATGGACTACGCCCACGGTACGCATGATGGAATCGTCATCGGCCTGGCCGGTGAGCATGATGCGGATGGCATGGGGATACTGGGCCTGGATAGTGGTGAGCAGGGCCGCCCCATCCATGCCGGGCATCCGCATGTCCGAGATGACCACATCGATTTTTTCCGATGCCATGATTTCAAGAGCAGCCGGGCCGTCTTCGGCAAATTGAAAGTTCATGGTTTTACGCATGGAGCGCAGCATCCTTTTCAGTCCCGACAGGATGTTCGGTTCATCATCAACAAAGAGTATTGTTTTTTTCTCCATGGTTCCTCCGGGTGACGTGTCCTATATTATCAATAATTCAGGGTGCAATGCCTTTCAAATGGGCAGGCGGATGATAAAGGTGGCCCCCCCTTCACCTTCTCCTGATTCCACCTCAAGGATCCCGTCGTGCTTGTTGACGATCACATCCCGGGCAATGGCCAGCCCCTGACCGGTGCCCTTGCCCACCTCTTTGGTGGTGAAAAAAGGATCAAATATATTGTTGCGGATTTCTTCGGGTATCCCGATTCCGGTATCCGTAATTCTGATTTCGACCATATCATTGTTGCACCGGGTAGAGATGCTGATGGTTCCCTTTTCCCCCTCCGGATTGGTCCCCAGTTTTTCGGCAATACCATGGGCTGCGTTGACCAGCAGGTTGAGGATTACCTGGCCCATTTCATCGGCAAAGCACGGAACCCCGGGCAGGTCTGCCGTAAAATCGGTTTTGATTTCAGCCACGTATTTCCATTCGTTGCGGGCCACCGTCATGGTGGTTTCGATGAGCCTGTTCAGGTCAACAGCGGATTTTTCCCTGGAACCCGGATGGGAAAACTCCTTCATGGCCTGGACAATAGAACTGACCCGGTGCACACCATCCTTGGACTGATGAATGGCTGCAGGGATCTCTTCGGCCAGGTATTCCCAGTCCACCTCGTCAAGTTCATCCCGTACCGCCTTGACCAGCTGTGGCGCAATATCCGTTGTTTCAGTTGCAGCAAGCAGGGCGAGGAATTTTTCGATCAGGGCGGCAAGATCGGTAAAGGCCTCGTCCAGGAAAGTGATATTGGTCCCCACGTACTGGGTCGGGGTGTTGATTTCATGGGCAATGCCGGCGGCAAGCTGGCCCACGGATTCCAGTTTCTGGGTGTGAAGCAGCCGGGACTGCAGTTGTTCTTTTTCTTTAAGTTCGGCCAGTCGTTGACTGACATCACGAACAACGGAAACAAAGATTCCCTGTCTGTGTTCAGGTTGAACATATTGCAGGAAAATTTCCACCGGAACAGAATGCCCTTCTTTATGACGGTGGATTGTGGAAAAGGTCATGCTTTCCTGCCGATTGTTTTTCAGGGGCGCTATCATTCGGCGGAACGTTTTCTCGTCAAACTCAGGTTTGATATCCACCGGGGTCATGGCAAAGAGTTCACCATAAGAGTAGCCGACCTGGAGCAGGGCACCCCGATTGGCATAGTTGAACTCCAGGGTGTCGGGGTCGAACATGAAAACACAGTCCAGAATCTGGTCCAGGGTCTGTTTGAATGCGTTGAGGTCACTGACGATCTGTTCCCGTTCAAGCAACTCGTGATCAAGTTGCTGCATGGTGTTTTTCAGCCTGCGGTTCAGGGCAAGGGTATAGGTCGCAATAGCGGCCAGAAACAGGGAGAGTCCGGAAAGCGCCGCCAGCCACGGCCAGTACTGGGCCAGCATTCTGGCAAGAGATATTTCGCCGAGATGTTCATAGGGCGGAAGACGCAGGGCCTTGAGGCACGCATGGACCGGGGAGTAATCAAGGGGGATTGTCCAGCCCATACTGTTTGAATCCTCGGCAGCCGTGCTTTCCGGGTCCATGGCCAGCAGGGCGATGGCCACCTTCCTTGCCAGGTTTTCACTGGTCAGGCGGGTTTTGGCAAAGGGCCATTCCGGATACAGTCGGGTGGTACGGAGAAAGGGAAAAACAGCCCTGTCCAGCGGTTGCTGATCCAGTACCTTGAATTGCTGCAGGGTGATTTTTCCTTCCCGGGCCATACGTTCCAGGGTATCGGTTCGGACAGTACCGGCGTCGACTCTTCCCTTTTGTACCGCATACACCACGGCATCATGGGTGTTACCGAATAAAAGAGGGGAAAAATCTTTTTCCGGGTGGATTCCATGGCCAAGCAAATGGCGCCAGGCAACCTGCCAGCCACCGAAGGAACGGGGGTTGACGGCCATGAACTTTTTACCGGCAAGGTCTTCCGCTCCGTTGATGTCCTTCCTGTCCGAGCGGGTAAAAATAACTCCGCCGAACCGGGTGTAGGCCTTTCCCAGTATTTTATTTTTCAGGGTGGCGATCCTGGTGACGCCGTATTTGTATTCGAGCTCCACATACATGGCCGGATTGGAAAGGGTAAACTGGACCCTGTTCTCAGCCACGGCCAGGGGAAGCTCTTCAAAGTTGAGGCGAACAAGCACAAACCGGTACTCAGGTATGGACGTGTTGAGATATTCAACGGTCGCGCCCCATTTTTTGCTGCATTCCTTTTTGCCTCGTTTTGCCAGCACACCGATGTGGATGGCCTCGGGCAGGGAATGTGCAGCCAGGCTTTGTGTTGCCGGCAGGCAGAGACAAAGACCTATGAAGAGGTGGATGAAAAATCGCATGTTGTTCGACTTTTTTCTTGTTATTCTCGGTTATTATCGGCCCAGTCAACTGCAGGGCAGGCGGATTGTAAAGGTGGCCCCTTCACCTTCGGTGGATTCTACGTCAAGCATTCCGCCATGCTTGTTGACGATCACGTCTCGGGCAATGGCCAGCCCCTGGCCCGTGCCCTTGCCCACCTCCTTGGTGGTAAAAAAAGGATCAAATATTTTTTTTCGGATACCTGCCGGAATACCGGTACCGGTGTCAGTCATGGATAGTTCAACATACTGATCCCGGGGTATGGTACTGATGGTAATGGTCCCTTTTTCCCCTGTCGGGTTGTCTCCAAGTTTTTCGGCAATTCCATGGGCGGCATTTACCAGCAGGTTGAGAATAACCTGACCCACTTCATCGGCAAGACAGGGGATTAAAGGTAACTCCTCATCAAGTTGCAGGTGGATATCGGCAACATATTTCCACTCGTTGCGGGCAACGGTCACCGTGGTCTCAACAATTCTGTTGATGTTGACCCGTTCTTTTTTTCTGGATCCGGGATGGGAAAATTCCTTCATGGCCTGGACAATGGAGGTGACCCGTTGCACTCCGTCCTTGGATTGCCGGATGGCCTCCGGTATTTCTTCAGCCAGATATTCCCAGTCGACCTCTTCCAGGGCCTCCTCGATTTCCGTGATCATTGCAGGCGTGACCTCCCCGGTTTTTGCCGCTTTGAGCAGGGCGTGCAGGTGGTTGATAAGTTCTTCAACATCGACGAAGCTTTCCTGCAGAAAGTCGATGTTGGTACCTATGAACTGGGTCGGGGTATTGATTTCGTGGGCGATTCCTGCAGCCAGCCGGCCAACGGATTCCAGTTTCTGCGCGTGCAGGAGCTGGGACTGGATAGCTTCTTTTTCCCGCTCCATTTTTTTTCGGGCCGTGGTATTGCGACCGACCAGGACAGAGCCGATAAGGGTGTTGTCCGATGGATCATGAAACGGTGATGCCGTGAACTGAATAAAGCCGCCCAGCTGTTTTTCTTCCACTTCAAGGGTGCACGGGCATCCGTCCTCCATGACTTTGGTGTGCGGACACTCCTCCGGTACTTTGTCCCGACCTCGCAGTATGCGGCAACAGGGTTCGCCGATCATCTCCTCCGGAAGCATCCCCACGGCCCTGGCCAGTGGTTTGTTGACCCGGACCAGCCGGTGTTCCATGTCAAGAAGGGCAATGAAATCCGGAATGGAATCCACCGTATATTCCCATTCGTTCTTGGCATGCAGGATAGCCGCGTCGGCTGCCTGTCGCTGTTTGATTTCCCGTTCCAGCTCTCTGGTCCGTTTTTTTAGCTCAGCGGTTCTTCCGGTTACGGTCTGCTCCAGAGTTTTGTGATATTGGTTGGATCGCTGCAGCAGAAAGGCCCGTTCCAGGGCGCGTTCCACGGCATGTCCGAGCAGGGCCAGCTCTTGAATCGGTTTGGTGATATAGTCCCAGGCTCCGATCCGCAGAGCCTCAATGGCATCTTCCATGGTTCCCATACCGGAAACGATGATCACCGGAATATCCGGTTCCCGGGCGATCACTTTGCTCAGCAGCTGCATCCCGTCCAGGCCCGGCATGCGCAGGTCGGTAAGCAGGATATCTGGTTTTCGGCTGCTGAAGAGCTCCAGAGCTTGGGTGCCGTTATCGGTTTCAATTGTCCGGTACCCCTGCTGTTGCAGGTATATCGCCATTGACTGCTGAACTACAAGGTCGTCCTCAGCCAGAAGAATAGTTGTTTGTTCTACGTTGTCATTCAATAGAACGGAATTTTGTCGGGGCTGATTGTTTATATTGTTCATGTTGGAGTCTCCTCTTCCTGTCTGAATACGGGAAGGTGTATACTCATCGTTGTTCCTTTGCCCACGGTGCTTTGCACTGTGATACGGCCGTTGTGGTTGTCTTTGATAATGCCGTAGGCCACGGAAAGTCCGAGTCCGGTACCTATGCCGATGTCTTTGGTGGTGTAAAAGGGGTCAAAGATATGGGGCAGATCCTGATCTCTTATACCGCAGCCGTTATCCTCCACATCAATGCGGACAAGGTTATCGTCCATGAATGCCCGCAGGATAATGCGTGGTTTGGAAGGAGGCTCTACACCGGGTCCGGTCAGTGCATGGGCGGCATTTTTAATCAGATTGAGCAGGACCTGTTCAATTTCCATGGGAATGCAGTACAGGGTGCCGAGATCCGGGGCAAACTCGGTCTGGAAATCAATGTTCATGATATTGTAATCTTTTTTCAGGGTGTAATCGGTTCGGGCCAGTTCAATGGAGTTTGTTATCATCTTTTGAGCGGACACCTTGATCCATTCACCGGTTTTCGGCCTGCTGAACTGGAGAAGATTGTTGATGATACGGGAGGCATTGGTCGCGGAACTTTTAATTCCCTCCAGGAAATAATCCATTTTGCAAACGGCAAAAAAATGGTGGAGTTGTTCCAGGTCAATGTCGAACTTTTCCGCCTGCTTGCGGGCCGTACCGTTTTTCGGATCAAGGGCCAGCTCAATTATTTGAATGGACTGCAGGATCGCGGAAAGCGGCGTGTTGAGTTCATGGGCCACTCCGGCGGCCAGACCGGCAATGGTCGCCATTTTTTCCGTCTGCAGTAACCGTTGCTCCATTTTTTTCTGCATGCTGACATCCTGCATGGTTCCCATCACCCGAACGGGTCTGCCGAGGTTATCCCGATGCATCCGGGCCTTCATGTGCAGGTGCTTGAAACTCCCATCGGGCATAAGAACGCGATAGATCTGGTCATAGGGTATATCGTCGGTCAGCAGGGCGTCCATGGCCTGAATCGCTCCACTACGGTCTTCGGGGTGGATGAGGGCCTGAAAGGCCTTACGGGTGGTGATGGGATTATCCGGACTGCGCTGCAGGATAATATAGACCTGCTCGGAGCCGATTATGTTCCGGGTAACGGCATCTATCTCCCAGTATCCCAGGCTGGCTATTTCCTGGGCCTCGCGGAGCCGGTTTCTGTTGAGATGAAGTGCGGCCTCGGCCTGTTTGCGCTGCCGCAGCTGTCGGAGGTTGTGGAGGGCATAACCGATATCAGAGGCAATATTGCGGATAATTCCCTGTTCTTCGGGATCATGGAAGAAGTCGGAGGGCAGGGCAATGGTCAGGATGCCCAGGGTATCGCCTTTAAATCTGATCGGCGTTGAGGTGATACCGGAACGCCCGTAACCGTTGACCAGTGGACATTCCCGGCAAAAATCCTGAATATCTTCGGTAACGGTTATTTCATTTCCGGCCAGTGTCTCCTGGAGACAGCGGGGCGGGGTATTGTTGATGACGGCCTGTTCCAGCTTTTTGATATCACCCTTGATATTGGAGGAGACGGTAAGCAGGGGTTGTCCTTCTTCATCCAGCAGCATAATCCAGGCGCTATGATAACTGCGGTTCTCCGTCAGTAAGGCACAGAGAGCGGGCAGCAGTTCATGTTCATCTTCATGGCGGATGAAGAGGCGGTGCATCCGGACAAGAGTGTTGAGAACGGCATGAAGATGATGCTCCCTACGTTCGGTTTGTATCTTCATCAGGGCAAGATCAACGGCGGTAAACAGCTCGTAATCTTTGACTGGTTTGACCAGATAGCCCTGGGGCTCAGTTTTTTTGGCCCGGCTGAGGGTGACTTCATCACTGTAGGCGGTCAGATAGACGACAGCTGTCGATAACCGTTGCCTGCGTATTTCCTGGACGGTTTCAATACCGTCGAGCCGGCCCTTGAGAACGATGTCCATCAGAACCAAATCCGGCAGGGATTGATCTATTCGTTCAAGGGCCTTCTCACCGCTGGCAACGGTTGCTACTGTCCGGTATCCGACCTTGTTCAGTCGGGTCAGCAGATCATGGGCGATTATGCCGTCATCTTCAACAATAAGGATATCCGCTCTTTTCATTTCGGCAGCCTGTTTTCCAGAGGTGAATGGGGAAAGCTGATCCGGTATCCTGTTCCGGGGCCGGATAAGACTTGCAAGTCCCCGTCCAGGTGGTGACGGGCCAGAATTTTAACCAGTTCAAGCCCCAGGGTCTTACGGGTGGTGGTTATGTTCGAAGTCGTTATACCGATACCGTCATCGCTGATGCCGGCTGTCAGGTTTTCTCCCTGTTGCTCCACGGTGATGTTGATGGTACCCGATCGTTCTTCAGGAAAAGCATACTTCAGGCTGTTGGAAACCAGTTCGTTAATGAGCAGGCCAAGGGGGATTGCGATTTCAATGTCCAGGGAGATGTCGGTAATATTTTGTTTGAGCCCTATCTGTTGAGGGGCTATACCATAAACATGGTACAGGTTGCGGCAGAGGCTGTCGATATACTCCTGCAGGTCAATGGCACCAAGATCGGTTGAACGGTAGAGCTTTTCATGTACCAGGGCCATGGCATGGATGCGGTTTTCGCTTTCCTGAACAATGTGGTCAAAGGATTTGCGGTCGATTTTTTCCGCCTGTAACCGGAGCAGGCTGATAATAACCTGCATATTATTCTTGACCCGGTGATGGATTTCCCGCAGCAGGCTTTCTTTTTCCTGAAGAGCAATCTGTAATGTCTGTTCGGTCTCTTTTCGTTCCGTAATATCGATACCTGAACTGAGGCTGCCTGAAATCCTGTCATCGACGGTCCGGAGCAGTGTATTATGCCAGTATATTCGACGCCGCTCACCCGTTGCCGTGATTATATCGTTTTCAAAATATTCGACGGGTTGCAGATCTCCCGCCATCACCTGATTGTGTGCCTCCATCCCGGCTTCCTGTTCTTCCGCCGGCAAAACAAGGGCAAACCAGTTTATCCCGATGAGGCTCTGGTCCGGATACCCCAGCAGTTCATGGCCCCGGCGGTTGAGTATTCGTATTCTGCCCGCCGGATCCAGGCTGACAATGATTGCCTCGGTCACGGAAAGATATTTATCCGTGCTTTCTTTTTCTTTTCGCAGCTCCAGAGTCTGTTGCCGGATCTGTTCCTCCAGAGAGGCATTGAGCTGGGTAAGTTCTCTTTGGCTTTTTTCAACGGCAAGCCGCATCTGGTTAAAGGTATGAGTTAAAATGACCTGTTCCTTGGCCCCCTGTTCCGGGAGAATATGACCACTTGTGCCGGAGGAAAAGTCATGGGCTGCATCGGCAAGGCGGATCATTGGGTCTGCAAGGGCAGAGGACTGCCTGTGGGCCATAACTATGGCGGTTATGATGAGCAGGGGAAAGGTAAGTATAAGAAAAATAAAAGTATATCTCGCAATGTTCGCTGCATTTCTGGTCTGACGCTGCAGTATTTTTCTTGAGGCGGTGGTCAGAGCCTGTGTTTGTGCGATCACCTGTTGGCTGAGGGGGAGAACGCGGTGTTTGAACAGGGTCACCACCAGGGGATCCTGTTGGGCGGTGTACAGGGCGAGCACCTGTTCCGAGAGGCGGTTATAGGCCTGAAATTCAATGGAAAAAATTTGCATATCGGTTTGCGGGCTGCCGGCAAACCGTGTTCGCTCATAGAATTTTGTCCGTTCATCAATGATTTCTCGATTGGCGCGAAAATCATTGATGAGCAATTTTTTATCTTCAAAAATAATTTTTTCCAGCTGGAGCAGGGCAAGAAGCAGGGTCTGCCGAATTGTGATATGATAGAACTGTTCGACTGAAAGACCGCGGATATTTTTTGGGGACCGGGTGGTGTCGGTAAGGATTTTCTGCAATCTCTCCGCCACCGGGATAACCTGTTGCAGGTAAAAGGCCTGGGCCTGATTATTTCCGGGCGCATGGGCAATGGTTTGGGCCCACCATTGGACTGCATAGAGTCTCTGTAATTCGTTCTGCAGGTTATTGACCAGAGTGGTCAGGTCTTGTTGTTCAAATTCGATGCACAGTTGTTGCATTCTTTTCAGAGTGGGGTAAATCCCTTGGTCCCATGTGGCTTGCCATTCCTGCAGGTACTGTTGTTTCTCGACACTTATATACCCCCTCAACGCCGCCATGGACCGATATATCTCGGATTCTATCTGGGCCGCCGTCTGGGCCAGGGGAATCCCCTGCTCAGCCATTTTTATCGACTGGTGCTGGAAAAACCAGAAGGTTATCATTGCCAGGGCAAGGGGGATCAGGCCGACTCCGGCAATGAGCAGGTAGGAGCGGCGCAGTTGATCGACAATGGTGATCAATGGCCGCTGATATTCCTGTTTCCTTTCTTTTCTACTGCTCATCGGTTGCTGCCGGTGACCTCGGATACCGGAGTCTGCCGGCGGGAAAGCTGTATTAATTGTTTTTCCAGGATCCCTGCCTGCTGAAAAACATGGGATGGAAATTTCAGCCCGGGATAAAAGGGGTCCATGGGTTGTCGGATGATGTTTTCCGCCCGGTGGAGATATGCGAGCCGGGAAACGATCAGGGAGGCGATATCATAAACATCACTGGGTGATATCACTCCCGGTTGGGCCTGTTTCCCCTGGAAGGTGAGTGTCGGCAGGTGTGCCCTGTGATAGATGGAGCTGATGATATTGGTGCATTTTTCCAAGCGGAAATAGACATCACTGGGTGTTTTGAAGGCAACAAAAGGCGGGGGTGAGGGAATAGGCCTGGTTCCCGGAAATCGGTTTAGAAGTATCTCGCTGTAGCCGATGGCCAGGGTGACCTCTTCAAAAACATCGCTGGGTGAGAATCGGCGGGTCAGCAGCTGGTTGAGTTGCCTGTTGAGCGTGGTGATGGCCATGAACACATCGGACGGTGTTTTGCCGGCGTCAATGGTGTAATGCTTAAGGTTGAGCCGGACGCCGAGGAAGTCGGCAATGTTCTGCAGGATGTCTGCCGATTTTCCGACCAGGAAGAGGACATCCGCCGGTTGGATGTTTTTTTTCGGGGTAACAGGAGGGTCCAGGGATTCCCGTTTGATTTCAAACAGGAGGCGGTTGGATTTTGTAAACAGTGTCTTGGCCTGAAAATAGACGTCAAAAGGGCTGGCATTGGAAACGGTGACCGAGAGCGGCGTAATCCTGGGTTGCCCCATATATTTCCGCAGGGTTTCGATTTGGTCACCGACCTGGAGTACGGCAACCAGCACCTCAGGCGGTGTGGTTTGCGAATTGTTGACCGGGGCGGAAGTTGCCTGTTGAGGATAGCAGGAAAGAACAATTAAGAGCAGGAGGAAAAAGAGACGTATGGGTAGCATAATACAGTTATTCCTTTTGGCAGTCTGTTTTTGCCCGTCATATCCAAAGATTTAATGGAGAGCCTGCTGCACTCCCTGGGCCAGGGCCCGCAGGGTCAACGGTTTCATCAGGAATTTGTTGACCTGGAGTGTGTTGAGTTTTTTGTCGGTCAATGTTGAACTGTAGCCGGTGCAGAGGATAACCGGCAGATTCGGCCGAATTTCCCGAAGCAGGGTGATGAGCTCGGAACCGGGCAGTCCATGCATGGCCTGATCGGTTATGACAAGATCAAAATCATCAGGGCGTGCACGAAAAATCTCCAGTCCCCGTAAGCTGCTTTGACAGGCCGTGACCTGGTACCCAAGGTGCGTGAGCATATGCTGTCCCAGCTCTGCCAGGGCCGGTTCATCGTCGATAAAGAGCACGCGGCCGCTGCCGTGGGGCAGGGGGGTGCTGTTGGTTTTTCTGACCTCCTGCGCATGTTCCACCACCGGGAAATAAAGGTCTATGGCCGTGCCCTCACCGGGGGTACTGTTTACCTGGATAAAGCCGCCGCAGCCGGTGACGATACCACTGACAACAGCCAGGCCGAGCCCGGTTCCCTTGCCCGCTTCCTTGGTGGTGAAAAAGGGATCGAAGATGTTTTGTATCTTGTCGGCGGGAATGCCGCAGCCGTTATCTTCAACCCGAAGTCTGAGGTGTTCTCCCGGGTCACCGCCGATACCTTCCTTGGCCATGGCCTCAGTTATCTCTATGGGCTGGACGGCAATACACAGGGTGCCGGTTTCCTCTTTAAGGGCGTGAAAACCGTTGGTGCAGAGGTTCATGACCACCTGCAGAATTTCCGTGGGATCGGCCATGATTTTTTCCAGCCCGGCGGCAATGTCTGTTTTTATATCAACCGTTGCCGGGAGGCTTGCCTTGAGCATCTTGACCGCCTCCTTGATGACGGGATACATGGAGATGGGGTGATGTTCGCTTTGCCCCTTGCGGCTGAAGGTCAGAATCTGGGAGACCAGATCCGTTGCCCGTTCCGTTGCCTGTTGGATTTGTTGTAGATTTTCGGGTATGGTTTCCGGGTTGTTGCTGAGCAGGGAAAGTTCGGTGTAGCCGGAGATCACCCCGAGAATATTGTTGAAGTCGTGGGCAATGCCGCCGGCCAGGGCACCGATGGCTTCAAGCTTCTGGGCCTGGTGCAGCTCGGCGGTACGTTGTTTGACTTCTTCTTCAAGATTTTCACGGTAGTGTTCGTTTTCCTGCCTGAGACGGACATGAAGAAGCGCCTTGTCGATACTGATCTGTAAGAGAGCCAGATCGGTGATGGGTTTTTGAATATAATCCCAGGCCCCGTTTTTCATGGCAGTGACCACATCCTCGAAGGTCCCCATTCCCGAAACGATGATGACCGGTGTTTCCGGTGAGGAGGTATGTATGGTATACAATACATCGAGTCCGTCGAGAATGGGGAGCCGCAGGTCAAGGAGAACGATGTCCGGTTTGTATCGGTTAAACTGTTCCAGTCCCTGTTGTCCGTTTTCAGCTTCAATTATAGTATAATCGTAACCGTCCAGGTAGGTGGTCAGGGTGGAGCGAAGCAGGGGATCGTCTTCGATGGTGAGGAGAACCGGAGAAGAGGGCGGGGAAGATTTCATTAAGATATTCTCTTGAAAAAAGAAAGTAATGTGGCTCTGGAACAAGTATCGCATATTTTTTTGTTTTGGCAAAATTAATTTAAAAAAAAGTGTAAGGTTGTTCAGGAGATAATAAGCGAATTATTTTTAAGCAGAGGGCGGAAAACATGCGAAGAGAACTGTTGATACTGCGGCACGGTAAATCCGACTGGAGTCGTCCTGTCGATGATTTTC
>CAZPXI010000028.1:0-17198 GCA_964590715.1 uncultured Desulfobulbus sp. | reverse complement strand
AAAGATACATGGCCAGAGAGGTCAGGGACATGATTCCGAGGCCGCCGACCTGAATGAGAAAAAGAATGATCCCCTGACCGACGGGAGAAAAAGCGGTGCCGGTATCGACCACGGTCAGCCCGGTAACACAGGTCGCGGATGCGGCTGTAAAGAGGGCATTGGTCAGGGATATGGAATAGCCTGCGGCCAGACTGACAGGCAAGGACAGGAGCAGACCGCCGACAACAATGGTCAGGCCGAAAAAAACAATTGGAAAGAGCAGCGGTTGAAAAAGAAAGCGTTGAATATTCACGGGCTCACGGTTCTATTTCAGCAGATTTTTTTGTAGGTGATCACAGGCACAGCATATTCGTACGGCGCCCGTGATCACTTACAGCTTTTAGTCTATTAAATCGAATGGTTACATATATAATGATTGCTTGCGATCTTTTGCAACTCGAGCTTCCGGCAAAAGGAACAGCAAAAATGGCGCAGAGCACCAAAAGATATGCCTATGTATCCAAAGATTTCATCAGGATGGTCTGGAGCACAACGCTTTTCAAACTACGACCAAGTTTGTGCCGGTGAATTCAGGGCCGCTGGAGACCGGTTTATGTGTGAAATTCAAAGGATCTGCATTATCAGCTATTGTATTTTTTTGTTGATTTTTCAAACCGTATCAATTTATTATAAATAATATTTCTTATTGATAAATCCATCTTATCCAAAAAACTCATGTTCAGTTGGACACAACGACCACTATATTTTTTTACATGTACCCTTCTACTTCTTTTCTTCGTTGTTATCAATACGCCATCCATGGCGGCTGCAACCGGAATCCGGGCCGACTGCAATATCATACAGGGCAGCTATACGACCGCGGATAAATCCATGTTGATCCAGCTCAGCCCCAGTACAACGGCGGCCTGCGGTCCAAAGTCACTGGATCAGCAATTTCTCGGAGACCTTGCAGGAGCTGCCGTCTGGTTTCTACAAAAAGGAAATCTGTACCTGGACATTAAGGCGGATGCCGGGACCATGAAATTCTACAGGCTCCCTGAGTAGCAACTGAAAGATGGCCGTTTACAAAAAAAGACAAACTGGAGAACGTTGAATGAGCCGACAATATTTTGCTGGAAAAAAAACTTTACCGTTCCTTGTTTCAGCAGCGGTGGTATTGCTGATTACCGGCTGCGGCCCTACAGATGGACAACGCCTCATGCAGGAAGGTGCTTCGCCTGAATACGCCCAGGGATTTGATGACGGCTGCAGCAGCGGGAAAAAGGCTGCCGGAGATATGTTTTCCCAGTTCCACAAAAATATTCAGGCATACCGTTCTACAGCGGATTACCGGCAGGGCTGGGACGACGGCCACGAAGAGTGCAGGAGTGAATGGCTGAGCAACTACCGTCAGCAGGAACTCGGGATAGAACGACAGCGCGCCTATGACGAGCATCAGAGGTTGGAAAAGATGAACGACCGGGATATGGCCCGTGATGCCATGCCTGATCTGAGCCAAAAAGAGATTGACCAGTTGAATACTCTCAGAAAATAAACAGTTCAAAAAAGGAGAATGAAAAGATGATCAAAAAAATGATTGTAGTTGCCTTTAGTCTGATGATGATCGGTATAACCGGTTGCAGCAATGAGCCGGAGAGTGCTGCCGACAAGGCTAAAGAATCAATGCAAAAGGCCGCGGAGGCATCAAAGGAAGCTGCTCATGACGTAGCCGAGGCATCAAAAGAAGCCGCACACGAGGCAGCGGAAGCAGGTAAGAAGATGGGTCACGATGCAGCACAGGCAACGGAAAAAGCCGCCCATGAGGCGAAAGAGGCCATGAAATGATGCATCGGCCGTCTTCATACCGGGGATCGTACAGACGATGTTTCAGCTGGAATATTTCGGCAATAAAAACAATCTGCCTGCTTACAGTCCTGTTTCTCCCCGGCATGGTCAGTGCAGCCGAACAGGAAAGAGGCGTGGACAGGGTGCTCAGAATGCACGGTATTGCCTTCCACGTCCTCTGCCCCAACCAGGGCTCACTCAACACCCTGACCATCGTACCATCGGGCCTGAAAGAAGACAATTCGGCCATTAAAAAAGAAATTGACGGATCCGTCACCGGGGTCGAGGTTGCCGACCTCAACGGCGACGGTTCGCCGGAGGTCTATGTATATATCAACTCAGCGGGCAGTGGAAGCTACGGCACCCTGGTTGCCTACAGCGCAAATAAGAAAAAATCGCTCAGTGAAATATACCTGCCGCCGCTGGAGGATGATCCTGAAAACTCCAAAGGATACATGGGCCACGATAGGTTCAAGGTGAGTGAGGGTGTTCTGGTTCGGAGTTTTCCGGTTTATAACCCGGGCGACAGCAACGCAACCCCTACCGGCGGCACCCGCAGTCTGGAATACCAGCTGGTTGCCGGAGAGGCCGGCTTCAGACTGGAGGTGGTCAAGAGCTCAGTGCACTGAACTCTTCTTGGATCAGCCCCCGATCCTCGACATCCGGCCGTGACAGTCCCCACCCTGTTCTTTCAGACGCTGGGCCATCTCGTGTCCTTTGGGCTTATTCCTGATCGCGGTCAGCAGGGTCGTCCTGATATCCGCATCACTGCAACCGGCCCGGAGCACGCTCTTCAGGTCGGTTTCCTCATCATGGAGCAGGCAGGAGCGCAGGCGTCCTTCAGAAGTCAACCGCAGGCGGTTGCAGCGGTCACAGAAATGATGGCTGATGGGGCTGATAAATCCCAGAGAACCCACGGCATCGTTACCAAGCTTAAACACCTTGGCCGGGCCATCGGCCTGCCTTCTCTCCAGGGGAAGCAACTCACCAAGACCGGTGAAACGCTGCATGATCTCATCAGAGGTGATATAGGTATCCGTGTTCCAGCGGGTCGAGGTGCCGATGGGCATAAACTCGATGAACCGAACCTGCAGCGGCATCTCCTGTGACATCCTGGCAAAGTCAAGCAGCTCGTCGTCATTGATGTCCCGCATGACCACCATGTTCAGTTTGACCGGTGAGAACCCGACTGCAAGCGCCTTTTCAATCCCGCGCCAGACCTGATCGAAACAGTCAACCCCGGTGATCTCGGCAAACCGTTCCCGCTTCAGGGTATCCAGGCTGATATTTACCTTGGTTACTCCGGCATCAATCAAGCCCTGGCCGTATTTTTCCAGCAGAACACCGTTAGTGGTAATACGGATGTCATCCAGGCCGTCTATGGCGGCAAGGCTGTCAATGAAATGCATGATATTATGCCTGACCAGCGGCTCGCCTCCAGTCAGACGCAGCTTGGAAATCCCCATTTCCACCGCCACCCGGACAACCCGCAACAGTTCTTCGTAGGTCAGTATTTCACCTTGACCCAGCTTAACAAGGTGCCCGTCCTTCTCGTCCTCGGTTACACAGTACATGCACCTCAAATTACAGCGATCGGTGAGAGAAAGCCTGAGATAGGAAATGGTCCGGGCAAACATATCTGTCAGGACGGAGTGTTTTGTCGGCTGTTCGGGTAGTTTCCTGTTCATGGAGTTTGGTGGTTGAACTTGCAATTAAATGGTATATTCAGTACAGACAGATTCTTCTCTGTTCTTGTTTGGCGCAGATGAAGGCAAACAGTTACCATTGAATGATACACATTGCAAGACAGGCCGCACCTTATGCTCATCCTTGCCATAGAAAGTTCCTGTGACGATACCGCCGCCGCTGTTGTTTCCGGTCCCGATCAGGTACAATCCAATATTATCTCCAGCCAGTTCGATGTCCATGCCCGCTTTGGCGGCATTGTGCCCGAGCTGGCCTCCCGGGCCCATATTGAAGCAATCCGGCCGGTGGTCGATCAGGCATTGCTGGAGGCGGGCGTGACCCTGGATGATATCGACTGCATTGCCGCCACCCGTGGACCGGGGCTGGTGGGAAGCCTGCTGATCGGCTTTACCTTTGCCAAGGCTCTTGCTCTAGTTAAAAACATCCCCTGTGTCGGGGTGGACCATATGGCCGGGCACCTGCTGTCCACCTTCCTGGATGAAAATCCACCCGGCTTTCCCTATACCGCCCTGATTGTTTCCGGCGGCAACAGCAGTCTGTTTGCGGTTAAGGATCAGACCAGTTTCCGTCTGCTGGGCCGGACCCGTGATGATGCCGCCGGTGAAGCCTTTGACAAGGTGGCCAAGCTGCTCGAACTCGGATATCCCGGCGGCCCGGTCATCAACAGCCTTGCACCCAAAGGCGACGCTAAAGCCATAGCCTTTCCCAGGGCCTGGCTCGACAAAAACAGTCTTGATTTCAGTTTCAGCGGTCTCAAGACCTCGGTTGTCAACTACGTCAACAGGGGCAGGCAGAAAAACATCCCGCCGGCAGTTGAAGATATCTGTGCCTCTTTCCAGGAGGCAGTGGTTGAAGTGCTGGTTGAAAAAACAATCCTCGCCTGCAAAGGGAACGATCACAAAGCAATAGCACTTGGCGGCGGAGTTGCCTCCAACAGCCGCCTGCGGGAGCTGATGCTCAAGAGATGCGAGCAGGAGGGGTTTTCTTTGCATGTACCGGCACCCATTTACTGCACCGATAATGCGGCCATGATCGGTCTGGCCGGTTATTACCAGTTCAAACAGGGCAATATCCTCAACCCCGACGATGATGCATACTCCCGCTCACCACTGAATTAACGTGAAAAACCCCTTTCGTCTTTTTCGGTATTACCTGCTGCGCTTCACCCGCCTGCGCGGAGATCCATACTCCCTGGCCAGGGGGACGGCCGTCGGTATATTTATCGGCGTTCTCCCCCTGCTGCCGGTTCAGACAATTCTGCTCATCCCCCTGACACTGGTTCTCAGGGTTAACACTATTGCCGCCGTGATTGCTGCTTCGGTGGTCAGTAATCCTCTGACCTTTGTTCCGCAATACTATTACACCTGGAAAGTTGGTAATATAATTCTGCCCGGTCGGGTCAGCTGGGAATACCTGCAGGAAATCATGGCAACCATTCACCACGAAAGCCTGCTGGAAGGCACCCGCACCCTGAGCCATCTTGGATTCAAATCCTTATCCGTTATCCTCACCGGCGGTGCCATCATAGGTCTGCCGCTTGCGGTTATCGGTTATTATCTTGCCCTGAACTTTTTCGTTCGGCTGCGGGTAAAACGAATCGCTAAACATAAACTGAACTGACATCACCTATGGATCTCAAAGGCACCCGTCACCTCCTCAAAAAAGAGGGGTTGGCACCGAAAAAGAAACTGGGCCAGAATTTTCTTGTCCATAAGCATACGGCCGAGCGGATCGTTCAACTGGCGGAAATTGCCCGGGAGGATGTTATCCTGGAGGTCGGCGTCGGTCTCGGTGCCCTGAGCGAACCATTGGCCCGGGCGGCAAAACTCGTAATCGGCATAGAGGCGGACTCCGGCATAGTCCGTATGCACCAGGAACAAAAGGATCTCCCGAAAAACGTCCGCCTGCAGCATCAGGATATCCTGCAGGCCGACCTTGAACAGTTGGCCGAGGAGTCCGGCGGCAGACTTAAAATCGTTGCCAACCTGCCCTACTCCATCTCAACCCCTTTTTTATTCAGACTGTTTCAACATTCCGACATCATGGAAAGTGCCGTTATCATGCTGCAAAAAGAGGTGGCGGATCGACTACTGGCACAACCCGGCACAAAGGAGTATGGTGTGCCGACTGTTCTACTATCGAGTTGTGCGGCAATCAAAATGCTGATGCGGGTTAAACCCGAAGAGTTCCACCCGCGCCCCAAGGTTGACTCGGCTGTAGTTCGATTGACGTTTTTTCCGCTCTCCGAGCGCATTCGGAATCTGGAGCATGTTGAACCAAAGAAATTGCGCAAGGTGGTCAACGCAGCCTTTGGTCAGCGTAGAAAAACCCTGATCAATGCCCTGCGCGGTGGTGGTATCAGCGGGGATAAGCAGCAAATCGCCGAGGCGATTGAATCGTGCGGCCTGTCGCCTTCGATCCGGGCGGAACGCCTGAGCATAGAAGACTTTGTTCGGCTGACCAACGCCCTTGACCAACAGTAAGGCACGACAGCCAATGAAAAAGATAACCCAACCGGAAAAGTACAAAATATCGTGAAGTGGGATTTACGTCGAACAGCCAGATATTATTTTCTCCGCCTGAAACGGTTGCGGGGCAGCCCCTACTCCCTTGCCATGGGCCTGGCCCTGGGTTCATCCATCGCCATCACCCCGACCCTTCCCCTGCACACGGTCATGATTGTATCAAGCACCCTGTTGTTACGAGTCAACACCATCGCCGCCCTGCTCATTGCCACGGTCATCAGTAACCCGCTGACGTTCATTCCCCAGTACTGGCTGGCCTGGAGAATCGGCGATTTCTTCTTTCCCGATCGCCTGAGCTGGATACGACTCAAAGCTGTTCTGGCCACCCTTATGGATCAGGGCATTATCGACAGTCTGCACACGCTCAGTAAACTGAGTATGGATGCCATGCTCGTTCTACTGACCGGCGGAATGATCCTCGCCATCCCCCTCGGAATTCTCACCTATTTCGTATCCTATAATTTTTTTTATAAACTTCGTCAAAAACGACAGCAAAAACACTTGCTTAATTAGCTTACCTCCGTTACATTCCATAGTATCTTGTTCCATCTGAATAAAAAGCACTCGACCTGAAACGTTTGCCTATTTCTCTGCATGCAAAACTTTGTCTTCTATAATCCCACCAAAATTCTTTTCGGCCGCAACACTGTCACAGCAATCGGCACTGAAACTGCGGCCTGGGGCAGCAGGGCACTTCTGGTTTACGGCAAAAAAAGTATCAAGGAAAACGGGGTCTATGATCAGGTTGTTTCCTCCCTGCATGATGCTGGGCTTGCAATCATCGAACATGGCGGAGTATCCTCAAATCCGTTGCTCAGCCACGTCCGGGCCGGTATAAAAAAGGCAAAACAGCATGCCATTGATGTGATCGTCGCCGTGGGCGGAGGCTCGGTCATTGACACAGCCAAGGCAATCAGTGCCGGGGCATTGGTGGAACATGACGTCTGGAAATTCTTTAACGGTAAAAAAAGCATAAAAAAAACGATTCCGCTGACCACGGTCCTGACCCTTGCCGCCGCCGGCTCTGAGATGAATTCCGGCATGGTGATCACCAACGACGAGACCCGTGAAAAGTTCGGGTTCGGCAATCAACGACTGTACCCCAAGACTTCTATTCTTAATCCGGAAGTCACCTTCTCGGTGCCGCCCGATTATACGGCCTACGGCGCCGTTGATGCCGTTGCCCATGTCCTGGAATTTTATATGACCGCTACTGATCCGGCGACTCCCGTACAGGCCCGGCTCATGGAAGGATTGATTGAAAATGCCATGGACAGCTGCGACCGCTGCCTTGAGAATCCCGAAGACTACAACGGGCGTGCCGACCTGATGTGGACGGCAACCCTTGCGCTCAACGGCTTGACTGCAGCCGGGCTCGGCAGGGTCGGTTTTCCCATGCATATGATCGAACATTCTCTGAGTGCGCTCTATGGCATTCCCCACGGGGCCGGGCTTTCCATCATTATCCCCGGCTGGCTCAAATGGTACTTGGCAACAGATCCAGCCCGTATTGCCCGACTTTCACGAAGAATCTTCCCCACCACGGACTATGAAGACTCTAGTGATGAAGAGACGGCGCAACGGGCCATCACCATATTGCAGAACTGGTTCGGCAGAGTCGACAGCCCCACCTCCCTTCAAGAAGTCGACATTCCGATATCGGATATTCCAAAAATTGCACAAAATGCAGTGGCCCTGGCAAAAGTATGGCGACTGAAAGAGTATAGCGAGGAGAAAATAGAGGAGATCTTACACCTCTGTGTATGAAGTGAAGGGCCGAAAACAAGAAGGTCAACAGAAGATCTACCGTAATGCTCGACAAAATGAATGACAATTCTTCTCCTGTAGGGTACTAAATAAAAGGTTTTAGTAAGAGTTCACCAGCACCCCAATCTTCGTTCATCTTTGCCTTCTCGAATAGAGGGGGTATGTTTCGAAGGCCAAAATGAACAAATCCAGGGCACTGGATGAATTCTTACAGGCCATAAAGAGGGTAACTCTTATGCCCTTTGGTGAACGGTTACAGATTTTCATTACAATCATCCCCAATACTGCTTCATTCAGGTACCGAAACCTATGTCCGCAAAATTCCTCACCAGCAAGCCGGCCTCACCTGAGTGGCTCAGTGATTTTGATAAATACCTGATCGGTGAAGGCACACACGAGCGCACCTATGAAAAACTCGGCGCGCATCTGCTGACCATGGGAGATCAGCCCGGGGTTACCTTTGCCGTCTGGGCGCCCAATGCCCGCCAGGTCAGCCTTATCGGCGACTTTAACAACTGGGATTCAGCCGCCCATCCCATGCATTCATCGGACAGTGGTATCTGGACAATTTTCATTCCCGACCTTCAGGAATATTCCATTTATAAATATCGTATCCTGACCCAGGACAACAAGTCTCTCGACAAATCCGATCCATACGGTTTTTTTATGGAGGAACGGCCGAAGACCGGATCCGTAGTTTTCAACCTGGACAGTTACAATTGGCAGGATGATGAATGGGTCAGTACACGGGAGCAGCACCAGTCGCTGGACAGTCCGCTTTCCATTTACGAAGTTCATTTAGGCTCCTGGAAAAAAATTCCCGATGAACAATGGGGCCAAAGATACCTGAGCTACCGGGAACTCGCCGACACCCTGATCCCCTACATTCTGGAAACCGGGTACACCCATATCGAGCTTTTACCCATTGCCGAACATCCCTTTGAAGGATCCTGGGGATATCAGGTCCTTGGTTTTTTTGCCCCCACCAGCAGGTTCGGCACCCCGTCGGATTTCATGTATTTTGTCGACCAATGCCACCAAAATGGAATTGGAGTTATCCTTGACTGGGTACCGGCCCATTTCCCCAAAGACGGTGCCGGCCTGAACTGGTTTGACGGCACCCACCTCTACGCCCATGAAGATCCGCTCCAGGGCGAGCATCAGGACTGGGGCACCATGATCTTTAATTACGGTCGCAACGAGGTCCGTTCGTTTCTCATCTCCAACGCCTTGTTCTGGATCGACAAATATCATATTGACGGCCTGCGGGTCGATGCAGTCGCCTCCATGCTCTACCTGGACTACTCCCGTTCGGAAGGACAGTGGGTACCAAATAAGTACGGAGGCCGGGAAAACCTTGATGCAATCTCCTTTCTCCAGAAAACCAACGAGGTTGTCCATGGAATATTCCCCGGTGTCCTGACCATTGCCGAGGAATCGACCTCCTGGCCCATGGTCTCACGTCCTACCTATCTCGGCGGCCTCGGGTTCAGCCTGAAGTGGAATATGGGCTGGATGCACGACACCCTGGATTACATGTCAAAGGATGCAATCTTTCGACGATTCCACCATAACGAAATGACATTCGGCATGCTGTATGCCTTCCATGAAAATTTTATCCTTCCCCTCTCCCATGATGAAGTTGTCCACGGTAAGGGCTCATTGCTCAACAAGATGGCCGGTGATGAGTGGCAGAAGTTTGCAAACCTTCGAACATATTACGGATTCATGTGGGGATATTCAGGAAAAAAGCTACTGTTCATGGGCAACGATTTCGGCCAATGGCAGGAATGGAACCACGACAACGGCCTGGAATGGGAAGCCTTGAAGGCACCGCTACATAAGGGATTGCACAGGTTTGTTCGCGACCTGAATCTGGTCTATCGCAGCGAACCGGCCCTGCATGAGAATGATTTTGACTGGAGCGGCTTTCGCTGGATAAATGCTAACGATTCTGACAATTCCGTGTTATCCTTTATCCGCTGCGCCAAAGATACCAACAATTTTCTGGTTATTGTCTGCAATTTTACTCCCATAGTTCGCAAGCAGTACATAATCGGGGTGCCATCCAACGGTAAATATCAGGAAATAATCAACTCGGATCAGGACATCTACGGCGGAAGCGGACTCCATATCATCGGGACAGTGGACAGTCGGCAGCAGCCGGCCCATACCATGTCCAATTCATTGGAATTAACGCTGCCGCCGCTGTCCACCATTATATTAAAACCTGTCCATGAATGAAAAAAATTGGCTCTCTTCCATTTTCCAGCCCAACCTTAACTCTCTAAAACGCACCATGAAACCACGTACGATTATTCTCGCAGTTATCGGCATCATCATCTATATCGCCCTGGCGGTTATCCATTCAAATCTCAAAAAAAACAATCCGCTTCCCGAGCCGGGACATGGTGTGGCCCTGGAGCAACAGCAACAGGAATCACCTGAATGGAAAAAGCAGGCCGCTGCACTTGAGGCAAGTACCCGCCGAATCGAGTCCCTGAAACAACAGCTTGCCCAGGTTGTCCGGGACCAGATAACTACGGTTGAGGAAGCAGCTGCCCTGCACAAAGAGCTTTCGCAAAAGGATGAAAAAATCCAAAACCTGACCAATCAGCTCCAGGCTGTGTTGAAGGCTAACACCAAAACACCTGTTGGGGATTCAGTAGACAACGATACCCGAATTCAACAATTCATCGAAGGACAGGAGATCATTGCCGAGAAGTATCAGCAATTGACCAGGGAGAATGAGGAGCTGAACAAATATCTGGCCAAACAACAGTCGGCCTTGAAAAACATGAGAGATGAGCTTGCCGATCGTGACAGCCGCATCCAGCAGTTCATGAAGACCCAGGATATTGTTGTCAAAAAATATCAGCAGATCGTCCAGAAGAAAGAGGCGTTGGCTCAGCAAAACGAGGCGCTGGCTCAGCAGAATGAGGCTCTGCTCCACGAAAAACAAGCCCTGTTGGCCAAAGACGAAGAACTGGCCGGAGAACTGGAAAAATTCAAAACCGCCAACCAGCAGTTTGGTGAGGTTACGTCCGCCCTTGAATCAAAGAATGAAGAACTGGTCACTACTGCCAATGAGAGAATGGCAATTTTGACCAAACAGGTTGAAGAGAGTGGTGCTGAACTGGCAGCGGCAAATGACGCCATCCAGGAACTGAAAGCGGCACTGGCCGAGGCGGAGTTAAATCTGGCTAAAAGTCAACAGGTTGCGCAGGAAAAAGAAGATGCCCTGGAGCAGCTGCGGGAAGAAGTACAACAGCAGATCACTGAAATCGGCAGCCTGAAAGCACGGTTAACCGATACATCCTCACAACTCATTCTGGCCAAGAGTGCACTCAAAAAGGCCGACTTAAAAGCAGAGGCCATGCTCCGTTATGGTCAGGAACAAGATAAGATGCTCGCCCCTTCTTCCAGCCGGATTGCCGTCCTTGAACAGCAGCTGGCCGAGAAAGAGGCGGAACTTGCCACCGCTGAGCAGGAGCTTGCTCAACTCAAGGAACTCCTTGATAAACAACCTGAAATAGCCGCCGCCCTGCAGAAACAACTCCAGGAACGCTCTGCAGCTCTGGAGGCAAAGGACACCGAACTTGTCGGGCTGCGCGGTGAACTCGCAGACCTGAAGCAGGAGAAAGAAGAGGGTCTTGTCGAACGTCAGGATCTGGTCCGTAACGTTGCCTCGATGACCGAGTCCATTGGTGTGCTGAATAACGAAATAGCAACACTTAACGGTAAAATAGAACAGGCCGAAGCAACCATTACCGGCCTGGAAACCTCCCTTGCCGACACCCGGACCGAACTCGAGTTGAGACAGACGGAACTGGCCGAGAGCCAAACCGAAAAGAGCAGTATTGAGGAAACGCTTGCCGCCAAAGAGGCGGAACTGGCCTCAACCAAGGAGCAGGTGAAGCAGCTCCAGACTAATTTTGAAGATCTCACCGGTAAACTGACGGCAGCTACCTCGGAAATCACCTCCCTTACGGAGCAGAACACCGGATTAAACAAGCAGGTTGCCGATTTGCAGGCTGCAACACAGGAAGCTGAAACCATCAAAGCTGCGCTGCAGGAGAAAGAAGCTGCGCTGGCAGCACTTAAGCCCCAGGTTGCCGAACTGCAGACCTCGATCACGGCCCTGGAAAATGAAAAGACCGCCTTGAACCAGCAGGTGGAAACCCTGCAGGCCGAGGTCCAGGAAAAAACGACAACACTTGCCGAGCTTCAGCCCCAGGTTGAAGCATTACAGACAAAAGTTACCACCGTAGAAGAAGAAAAGACGGTGTTGGCCCAGCAGCTGGAAGCTGCCCAGGCTACCGCCCAGACAGTCGAAACCCTGCAGGCCCAGTTACAGGAAAAAACTGATAAAGTCGCGGCACTGGCTGAGCTTGAGCCAAAGGTTGCAACCTTACAGGCATCCATTACCGCACTCGAAGAAGAAAAAACCAACTTGACCCAGCAGCTTCAGGAGCTCCAGCCCAAGGTAGAGGAGCTTGAATCCGTGACTGCACGTCTACAGGAAGAGACAGATGCTCTTACGGCCGCACAGGCAAAAATTACCGAACTCGAGGCAGCAATTACTGCTGGCGAAGCCGACAAGGCCGCACTGGAAGAGGCCAAATCAGCCAGACAGGCTGCCGAAGAAAAGGTACAGCAGTTAGAAACTAAAATCGCCAAACTCTCTGAGACCTTAGCAGGAAACCGACAGCAGGAGCAAATACTGCAGGAGCAGCTCAAGGAATCCGAAGGCCGAATTGAGGAGCTGGCAACCGCTGCCCAGGCTGCAGATCAGACCGGAAAACTGGTTCAGGAAAAAGACGCAGCCCTTGTTGCGGCCAACCAGAAACTGCAGACGCTTGCCGGAGAAAAAGAGCAACTGACTGCCAGACTTGCTCAAAGTAGTGCTGCTGCAGGGGAACTCGCAGACCTTAAGAACCGTCTTGCAGAAAAGGATAGCGAACTCACGCAACTGCAGACCGACGTGGCTGAGCTGACCAACAAGAGCAAAGAGGCAGAAGGGCTCAAGCAGGAGCTGAACAAGGTACAGCAAAAGAACAATGCGCTGGAGGAACAGATAAACGCCCTCCAGACCAAGCACGACCAGCTCCTCAAACAGTCTAAAGATACCGATAATGACGGCGTCTCAGATGATGATGACAAGTGCCCCGACACTGCCGACGGAGTAACGGTTGATGCAACTGGTTGCGAAAAAGACAGTGACGGAGACGGCATCGTTGACCGGCTCGACCTATGTCCCGACTCTGCTCCGGGAAGTACGGTTGATCAGTTGGGTTGCAAGCAGGATGCAAATATTGTCCTGACGGACATCTCCTTTGCCCTTGGCACCGCAAACCTGACCGACAATGCAAAACAGAGCCTGAACAATGTTGCCGCAGTATTGGCAAAGACCGGGGAGGTTGAGCTGGAAATTGCCGGATACACCGATAATATTGGTGACGAGAATCGCAACCAGAAACTTTCCGAGCAGCGGGCCACAGCAGTGATGAACTATCTCGTTGAGCAGGGAGTCGATGCAGGTAAATTGATCGCTACAGGGTACGGTCAGGCCGACCCGATTGCCGACAATACCACAGCAGAGGGAAGGGCCAAGAATCGCAGGGTAGAGCTGCATAAAAAATCCACTACCAATTCCGAGCCTGCTGGCGGCTGAGTACTTTGGACGACATTTTCATGTAAACGCCCTGATCTTCTCAGGGCGTTTTTTTTAACGACAAGTAAAAAAAGGCGGATAGTCGAAGGTCACAAAACACTATTATTTTTTATTTTCTTGCTTTTATAAAAAAACCCTGTATATTGACTATTTAATTCAAAATTGATTCGTAGCATCTTCTTGTACATCATACCGGTTTCCGGTAATGATTCCAATACCCTTGGATACCATTAGAGTTTCTGCTGATCACTGAGTATGGAAAACAGCATGAGACCTTTTATCAGCAACCTTCCTTTTTAACAGTACCGAGAACGAACTGACCGATACCTTTTTTTCTATTTTTGATAACAACGGCGACAGTTCCCTCCTCCTGTAAATTTCATCTTTTAAAACACCGACGAAACAACAATAGAGAATTTCCCCTGACCGCTGCTTCCCCATAAAACAGGACATACGGTCAGCTATAATACGTACTCAATTGAGTCTAACTAAGGAGTTACATGAATTTCGAACAGTTTAATTTTCACCCGGCCATCACCACTGCTGTGAAAAAAGCCGGTTACCTCGTACCTACACCTATTCAGGTACAATCCATACCGCACCTGCTTCAAGGCAAGGATCTACTTGGTCTTGCCCAGACAGGAACCGGTAAAACCGCGGCCTTTGTGCTGCCGACCCTGCAGAGACTGCAACAGGGCCCGAGAAAAAAAATCCGAGCACTTATCCTTACCCCGACCCGAGAACTTGCTGAACAGATCCATGAGAACATAATGCTGCTGGCAGGTAAAACCGAGCTGCACAGCTGTTCAATCTACGGCGGAGTCAGCAAATTCGGGCAGATAAAAAAAATGAACAGCGGCGTTGAAATCGTTGTCGCATGTCCCGGACGGCTGCTTGATCATATCAACAGCAGAACAATCGATTTAAGAGACATCGAGGTCCTGATCCTTGATGAGGCTGACCAGATGTTTGATAAGGGCTTTCTGCCCGACATTCGGCGCATCCTCAAGCACATCCCGAAAAAGAGACAATCCATGGTCTTTTCGGCGACCATGCCCGGAGAAATCAGGCATCTTGCCGTGGACATTCTTTCTGATCACCTGACGGTTCAAGTCGATCACGAGAAACCGGCAGCAACAATCAGTCATGTTCTCTTTCAGGTAACCCAGAGCAGAAAAACAGCTCTACTGAAAAATATACTGCAGGAAAAGAACATGTCCACAACTCTGGTGTTCACCCGAACAAAGCATAAGGCCAAAAATCTGGCCCGACAGCTTGAGAAGGCCGGATTCAGAGCAACTTCGCTGCAGGGAAACATGTCACAGAATCAGAGAAAGCTGGCCATGGAAGGATTCAAGGCTGGAAAATTCAACATCATGGTTGCAACCGACATTGCAGCAAGGGGTATAGATGTTTCAGGCATCTCCCATGTCGTCAACTATGACATTCCTGACACCGTCGAAGCCTATACCCACCGAACCGGACGTACCGGCCGAGCCGAAAAAACCGGCGAAGCCTTTACCTTTGTCACCTCTGATGACGGCAAGATAATCCAGGTGGTTGAACGAACCCTTGGTCAAAAAATCCGCCGCGAAACCGTGGCCGACTTTGATTACGGTAAAGACGTCCCTTCTTCACACCCTGCCGTGCGCAACAAAAGCGGCAGAACTGGGAATGCGCGACACAAACCGGTATCGGCCCAGAAGAGAAAAAGCAAATCCGATCGACGGTCATCGTTTGATCGCAATCGGCCAACTGCTGTAAATAAGTAATAAACCGCAGCCTGAGCCATCAGGCTGCATACCGGGTTTCACTCACGGAAATTCGGTTTTGTTCAACAATGGTTTCCAAATGGAACCGCAAGTAAGGAGTATTACCATGGCAGAAGGAACAGTAAAGTGGTTTAATGATTCGAAAGGTTTCGGCTTTATTGAGCAGGATGGCGGACAGGATGTTTTTGTTCATCACTCAGCCATTCAGGCAGAAGGCTTTAAGAGCCTGCAGGAAGGCCAGCGGGTTACCTTTGATGTCGTCGACGGCGCCAAAGGACCGGCTGCGGAAAACGTTGTTGCCCAATAATTCAGGCGACAACCCGAGTAAGGGCACTTTGATTATTTTTTTAAGGTGCCCTCAAGTTCAACTTCATCCAGCGCAGGTTTATCTCTCAGGGAACCTTTCCCGGCTTTGCGTTCGTGTCTTCACCATTTCTTGCCGTACTTTATTAAAGTATCCTATTGCACCATAATTGAAGGCGGCATAAGCAGTTATGCACTGCGCTTACCTTCTGCACAAAGGCCCAATTATTTGTTTTGTATCACCTGCAGGGTCTGGGTTGCAATTTCAAGTTCCTCATCAGTCGGCACCACAAGAATTTTTACAGGACTATCCGCACCCTGAACTTCCAGAATTCCTTCTTGTCGGAGCTCATTATTTTCCACATCAAGACGAATACCCAGTCGTTCAAGCCCCTGGCAGCTCAGCTGTCTGACAATGGCTGAGTTCTCACCTATTCCGCCGGTGAATACAATACAATCCACCCCGCCAAGCGCAGCAATATAGGCGCCGATATATTTCTTCAAGCGATAGCAGAACATGGTCAGGGCAAGCCCGGCCTGATGATTTCCCTGTTCGGCAAGCTTGGTGATGGTCCGCATATCGTTCTCCCCGCAGATTCCCTTGAGCCCGCTCTGCGTATTGAGCATGTCATCGAGTTCATCGATGGTCATGCCGGTTTCCCTGGCCAGATACAAGAGAATGGCCGGATCAAGATCACCGCTGCGAGTACCCATAATCAATCCCTCAAGCGGTGTAAGCCCCATGGAAGTGTCAATACACTGCCCGCTTTGAATAGCTGCCGCACTGGCCCCGTTACCCAGATGCAGGGTGATGATGTTGAGCTCACCAAAAGGAACTCCAAGATGTTCTGCAGCCTGTTTTGCCACATAATTATGGGAGGTGCCGTGAAACCCGTAGCGCCGGACCTTATGCTGTTCATACAAGCGATATGGAAGAGCATAGAGATGCCCGTGTTCCGGAATGGACTGGTGGAAGGCAGTGTCAAAAACCGCGACCTGGGGGATGGTTTCGGCATGTTCCATTGCCACACGTATCCCGATAAGGTTGGCGGGATTATGCAGGGGTGCCAGTGGTACCAGCTCCTCAATTGCCTCAATGACAGCCTCATCAATAAGGGTCGGTTCATGAAAAAATTCTCCACCGTGAACCACTCGATGCCCGATGCCTGCCAGTTCCTGAACATTGGTCATGGTTCCGCTTTCGCGCAACAGCTCACTCATGATTGCAATGGCCTGCCCATGTTCGGCAACAGGTCTATTTTTTCGAATGATCTGTTCTGCGCCTGCGGAATCAGAAAATGTAAGCCGGACTGCACTGTGTGCACTCCCGATCTGCTCGATCAGACCTGAAGCAATCACGGTCAGATCGGGCAGATCAAAGAGCTGGAACTTCAGCGAGGATGAACCGGAATTCAATACGAGTATTTTCATAGTTTTTTAAAGCAGCAGGAAGGAGTAGAAGCACGGGAGACAGAAGGAAAGACCTGCGCCGGTCACCATTGCACGGGTGCATTCCCATTTTGTCGCAAAGGCTTAAGGTGTTATCTACATGTTGTTTTTTGGTGGGCGATGCCCACCAATCCAAAGCATGCTAAACCTCGTAGATTTCGAATGCCTGACGAACAA
>CAZPXI010000027.1:0-17299 GCA_964590715.1 uncultured Desulfobulbus sp. | reverse complement strand
CATTCCTCGTTGTGTCCGGCCTGCCGGAACATGATGGTTTATCCGAAAATAGCCCGCGAAGATAGAACCTTATAGGCTATTTTCATAACAGCGAAGCGGTGTCATCGTTGTGGCTGTGACCTGTACAATTCGGAGTCTACGCTTCGCTCCGTTTACCTGGTCCAGCCATGCTGGTTTATCCGGGCGGAAGAGCAGGGCTAAGTTGTTTTATTAATCAATTCCAAAATGTTGCAGGAAATTTTCGTTGCGCGCAACAGCAATGTTACGAATTGTTAATTGGTAACATTTTCTTGTTGACCAGGCAAGGAGTTTATGGTAATTCCACATGTGAAAAAGAGGGGGTAGATACGTCTGCCGAAGAACGGCTTGCTTTGTACCTGCGAGATTTGCGCTTCGGATAAATCGGCTTGCGGTCCAGGGAGAACGAGCGTTTGTCGCTTTTGCGAGACGTCGGAAATGCTTGGATTTTTCTGGATTCTATGCTAGTGGTGACAATGTAAATTGCGGTTTTTAGACTTTCCGAGAGGGGGTTCCGATTACGTTGCATTTATAGCAGAAGACACCAGGCGATGTTACTGCAAAAAAACAGGGGGAAAATATGGAAGAACGTATCGGTTTGACAAGCGTTTTGTTTGTAACCTTGATGGGCGTTGCTCTTGTATCGATACCTGTTCCAGTTTCGGCCAAGGTAACCGGACAGTGCGCCCAGTGTCATACCATGCACAACAGTCAGGGCGGGACACCGATGGCGGTTGATATTGCCGGTAATCCTCAGACCGCCCCGAACGAGACCTTATTACGTTTCGGCTGCGTTGCCTGCCATACCGGGACAAACGACGGCACCAACAATATCCCCTACGTCAACAATACCAGCGAGCCGAACTATGGCGTTGACGGAACCACGGGTGATACCCTGGCCGGTGGAAATTTTTACTGGGTGGCGACAAACGGAGCCAACCTTGATCCAAAAGGTCATAACGTGACCAGTGATTTGCTGGCCGACCTGGATGCAACTTTGGGCAATACTCCACCTGGAGGCGATGGCTCTTTTAGCGGCCCGCTCACTTGTGCCGGTACTACCGGCTGTCACGGCGATCGAACCCAGGACAGCGACTTCGGTGCCATGTCCGGCACCCATCATGCCGATGACTCCATTATCGATGGGAGTACCGTTGTCAGGAGTTACCGTTTTCTGGACGGCATCGTCGGGCTGGAGGATCCGGGTTGGGAATACCAGCCGACTACGGCATTACATAACCAGTACAAGGGGGTTGACCGGGCATCTGATCTGACAGGGGACGTGGATGTTACAACGATCAGCAGCCTCTGTGCTCAGTGCCACAATGATTTTCATAACGGCAGCGGCAACGTGGGCGGTAGCGCACCGGCCGGGGCTCCCTTTGCCAGTCCCTGGGTCAGACACCCCACTGATTTTGATATGGGAAATACCGGGGCCACTTCTGAGTACCGTGGCTACGGCGGTGCCGGGAATGCATATGTTGTCGCCGCACCGGTCGCCAGTGTCAATGTCAGCCTTGTCCTGCAGACCGTCACCTTTACTAATGATACCATAGTTACCTGCATCTCCTGTCACCGGGCCCACGGTACCCCCAACGACGATATGTTGCGCTGGGATTATACAACTATTTCGGCCGGCGGCGGCGGAACCGGCGGCTGTTTTGAATGCCACACTACGAAAAATTGATTGCCTGCCCGGACTGTACCGACAACGGAGAACAGGAGCATATGCCGCCTCTGCCGGGGCTGCCGGTCCGGAAGGGGTGGTTTTTGTTGGTACTGTCGGCCAGGAAGCATAATTTTTTATTCAGGTTCTTCCCCTATCTACTGTCGTGACCGGAAAAAGAGATTGCCCCCAGTTGCTCTTTTGGTCATGTCTTGTTCTCATTTGCTGCATCGTTTTCGGTTGTTCCGCAGGGTGGGCGGAAGTCGTGAGTCTGGATGCATCATGGCAGGGTAGCGAGATCGGCAGAGACAGTGAGGAAGAAAACCTCAGTTCCTTTAACCAACGATACCATCTGCAGTGGAATCCCCAGGTAACCCGAACCATATTCCTGGATACCAATATGGATTATTCCCGCAACTGGACCACCGGAGCAGGAACCCGGGAAATTATCTCGCCTACCCTTGATCTGCAGGTTCGCAACGATCTCTTTGTTGCCGAATTCAACGGAATTATCACCGAAACCAACAATTCCTATACCCGGGACCAGAGCAGCAACAGCTGGGAAGCAACCCTTGGCTCGAACTGGGACTATCCTTACTGGCCGAATGTGAGCGCTGTTATAGGCAACAACCGTATAACCGACAGCGAGGATATAACGGATGATGAACGATCCTGGTCGGAGTTTGTCGTTGACTGGGAAGCAGACGATCTACAGGCCTACTACAGCTATTACATCCAGGACAGGGATGATTATGCTGAACGATCCAGCCGAAAAGAACGAACCCATTTCGGCCGTATCGACTATACCCGCAGTTTTTTAGAGTATCGCGGCCAGTTGACTTTTTCTCAGCAGGTAACCAGCTCGCGCACGGATTTTCATGCTGCGGTCGGGCTGGACGGCAGCGTCAATGTCGGGGTCAACCTTTCCCGGGGGCTTTCAGGCGTAGATAACACACCTGAACGAGGCCCACTGCCGTCGAATCCGGTCCTTATCGACGGCAACCGGGAACGAATCGCCTACAGGGTTGGCCTGCACGAAGTGGCCAACCTCGGAATCAAGACCGATTTTCAGATTGTCGACACCCTGTATCTGTACACCGGTCTGCTTGACCCGATCCTTCTTGACGAGACCTCCGCCATCCGCTGGGATCTTTATGCAAGCAGCGACGGAATTGAATGGACCCTGGAAAAGGTGCAGCCCGCCACGGTCTATAATCGTGATGAGAATCGATACGAAGTGGCCCTCGGCGGCGTGCAGCATATCTATCTGAAGCTGGTGGTCACCGGCTGGCCTCCGGTGCTTAAAGTCCCGATAACCGAGATCGCGGCCTTTCGGGCCCAGAGCGGTTCCGGTGGCCGGGTTCTTGAAGATCAGCGGTACACCAAATACGTTACCGATCTTAACCTTCGTTTCGATCCATCGCAAAACACCCGCTTCACTTATTCCATGGTCTGGGATGACAGTGCCTATGATCCGGGCAATAATCGGGAACGTCTTTTCCAGACCGGAAGCTTCAGGTGGTTGTACAACCGGTATTTTATCCCGACCGTAACCATTAATGATACGGCGACGACCAATTCCGATCTCATGGATACCCTCCAGCGTTCATATGCCCTGTCCATCCAGTCGACACCGCTTCAGACCCTGGAGTCTACTCTGAGTATAACCAGGAATGAAAATTATGAGGATGATGAACTCATCAACACCAACCATACCGTCAACCTGCTCAATTCAGCCACCCTGTATCCTAATCTGGACACCACGCTGGATTTGAATGTTGTGTTCAATGACAACAGACAGCTTGATACCTCCAACGAGGCTATGGGGATCCGATGGACCCTGACCGGGCGTCTGCGCTCGACTCTGATTGCGGATTTTATCACTGAATACGGCACCAATACCCTGGATTTTACGGAACTGATAACAGATGAGGATGCGGGCGGGCGAACGACGCTGAATATAAACTGGCGTCCATCCGATCTGGTTTCCGTCCTGGTGAATGCGTCCCAGGGCTATGGAGCGAAGTGGATCAACTACCAGTCCTTTATCCTTGATGCACGTTTTTCCGTTGTTCGCACGGACAAGACCCAGGTTATTCTGGGATACCGGGCAAACGCCACCCATGACGAAACCGTCCAGAGCCTCAGCTACAACTGGAGCTGGAATATCAGCAGTTACTTGACTTTGCAGTCGATAGCCAGTTACATGTTGACCGAAGACGATACTCTATGGGGTATCAATGCCCAGCTGACGGCCAGGTTTTAGCCCCATGATACAACGGACAATGAAAAACAGGAACCAGCGTCCCGGACTTTGCTCTGCTGGTGATGCCGGTAGAGACCTATGAAGAGATATTTTTTCCCCCTTTCTTTTGCTGTTCTTCTGCTGTTTTTCCTGCAGGGGTGTGCCGGTACTGATTTGGCACAACAGACCTTTGTCAGAGACAACGTCGATCTGGGGTATATTACCAGGGTAGCCGTGCTTCCCTTTGATAACAATACCCAGGACGATTTTGCCGCCCAGCGTATCAGGGACATAACCTCGACCCGTATTCTGGCCCTTGGAATTTTTGATGTGGTCGATAAAGGCATCGTTGACTCCGCCCTGCGGGAGATGGCCATCGACAAGGATACGCCGCTTGATGTTCCCGTGGTCAAGCGGCTTGGGCAGAGACTTGGGGTTCAGGCCTTTGTCCATGGAACCGTGAACAGTATAGGCGAGAGCCGCCAGGGTTCCTTTACCTATCCGCAGGTCGCCCTGACCCTGGAGCTCCTTGACGCTGAATCAGCCCAGGTCCTGTGGCGTAACAGTGATACATACAGCGGTTATTCCCTTGCAGACCGATTGTTCGGGCTTGCCCCCATGGATGCCTTTCAGATCACCGTTAACCTGTTGAACTCCATGCTTGCAACGATCCCCAAATAAGCGGTATGTCCGGCGCAGAGTGCAGCCCGTATCCGAGGCGGTGATGAAGAACAGACTGCTTCCTTTAAGTCTTGCCGTATTGTTTATTCTGACGACAGGCCGGATCGGAATTGCCGGAACCATTGCCGTCTTTCCCCTGCTTGATGTGACGGTGAGCAGTAACGGGGTCAGTTACGTCCTGACGGATTATGTCCGCAGGGAAATCACTGCCAAAGGGTTTGATCTCATTTCCGAACAGGAGATTATGCAGTTTCTTGTCCGCCATCGGATTCGTACGCTCGGCAGTTTAACGAGCCATGAAATTATGGCGGCGAGGGAGGAACTCCAGGTGGACCTGATCATGCAGGGAACCGTCTGTCAGCTCGAGCAGAGCCCGAATCCCGTGGTCAGCCTGAGCCTGGAACTTATCCGTACCTCGGATGCATCTCTTGTCTGGGCCAACACCGAGGCCCTGCATTCTTCGGATCTCACCAGCCTGCTCGGGCTTGAGGATCCAGAGAGTTTAAATGATCTTTATGCGGTTTTTTTCCCCAGGCTGCTGGCGAACATGCCCGTTGCATTGACTCCGCTCTCCGGCCGGAAGGAGGTTCTTGATATTGATTCGGTCGTCTTGCTTCCGAAATATCTGCGGCCCGGTGAACGGGTACGCTGCAAGGTCAGGATGCAGACGATGGACATGGGAAACGCAATGCGGCCGGTGTTGACGGCCGGTGTTGCCGACCGGGAATATCCCTTTTCTCTGGACAGTGAAGGATATTATTTTGTTGCCGACTGGCCGGCACAAAATGCCTCGGGACGGTATCCGGTAACCTTGACGGCGGTCTGGCCGTCGGGAAGAACGGAAATGGCCGTTCTCGGATCCTATACCGTGGATGACCGGGCCCCGAACGTTTCATTGCATCTCAGCGGCAGGGAAATTAACGGCAGAATTTTTTTCAGCGATAAACTGTACATCGTTCCTACTCTCACCGACCCCGAACCCCTGAGCCGGTGGCAGGTCATGGTCGTTGACCGGGACGATCAGGTCATTGTCCGTCAGGGGGCGTCCGGACAACTCCCTGATCGCCTGACCTGGCAGGGCCGGACAACCCTCGGCAGTCTTGCACCCGATGGTGACTATATCGTGGTGTTCAGGGTATGGGACAGAACCATGCTCAGTTCGTCCGCCGAACAGGAGGTATCCTTCAGGAGAAGTCCACCGAAGATCAACATTGATCTGGTGAAGGAAGAGGATCGGGTAACGGTGAATCTGGACAAAGAGGCCGGGATGCCCCTGGCCTACTGGTGGATGAAAGTATTTAAACAAAGCGGCAGGTTGATCAAGTTGTCGCAAGGAGAACACCTGCCGGCGACCATTGAACTGGATCGAACGGATCTGGAAGAGGGTCAGCGGCTGGAAGGCATTCTGGTGGCCCAGGATATTCTGGGAAACCGGACCAGGGAGAAGATCAAGGATCTGTTTCGAGTGGACGATGAAGAAGAGGGCCCGGAAGTGGAGACGGAAAAGGAATGGCTGGAGGAGTTTTAGGGCGTGAGTCGTCTGGTGAGCTGCGGTATCATTCTTATAGTCCTTATTCTTACCGGTTGTGCACGGGAAGTTCCAAAGCTGTATGAATTTGCCGCCCTGCCGGAAAAGGCCTCTTGTAGAATAGCGGTTCTGCCTTTTGTCGACAAGGGGAACTACCCCAGGGGGGCAGCGATTTTTTATAAAGTTTTTGTATCGGAACTTGTTGCTTCCGGTCATTTTCAGGTCGTGCAGGAGGGAGATATTCTGGAACTGTACCGGCAGTTGATGATGTATCCTAACGTTCAGCCGGACCAGGAGCAGCTTAAAGTCATAGGTGGCCGCCTGGGAGTGGTGCTTTTTATCGGTGGTGATATCTTGAAGATGCAGGAGCAGCACAATCGCAACATTATGGAGACCGACTTGACTTTTATTCTACGGATGTATGATGGGGCCGACGGCAGGATACTGTGGGAAACCTATCATCGCAGACAGGGGGACTATTATCTGAAGGTTCTGCATTTCGGGCGTATTAATACCATTACCGGCCTTGCCCGGCGGATGTCACTGGAAGTTATCAGCCTTTGGCTTGAGAACGGGATGATGCCATGCAGCAGGTAAACAGAGTCGCGTTTTTTGCCGTTCTCTTCCTGCTGGCCGCGGTCTCTTTTGTTCAGGCCGGCCGGCTGCCCTGGGAGAGTTCTACCCTGGTGACCATTGACGGAGAAAAATATACCGGTGATGATTTCCATATCTGGTGGGAAAACCTGCGGGAAAAAGACATGGTGCTGCCCGAAACACCGGAACCGTTCATTGACTGGGTTCTGATGTTCCGGGAAGCGGAACGAATGCAGTTGTATCAGGATGCTGCATACAGGAAGAAGGTCCTGACTTTTTTAAAGGCCAGGACTCTCATGCTGCTCAAAGCCGAGGAGGTTGATTCCAGGATTTCGATCAGCGAGGCTGATCTGCAGGCACGATACCAACGGGACTATGTCCCTGTTTCCCAGGTAAATCTGCTCTTTTTTACGACTAGGGCGGCAGCGGAAGATTTGCTGAAGCAGATCGGCGGTCGGCCGGTTAATGAAGAACAGTTCAAGAATATAGCCTCCGGTCGGGGCGAACTCCAGTCGATCAGGACTGAGTCGTACCGGCCCGGTTTCATTGACCCCGGCTGGCGGAAAATTCTCACCGCTCTTACAATCGGCGATATGAGTCAGCCCATGGCCTGGAAGAAGGGGTTTGTTATGTTACGTCTGCAGAAGAAAATTCAGGGGAATGCGGATGATTTTGCCCTTGTGCGGGAACAGATCCGGCAGTCGTTGTGGAAAGAACAGGAAACCGAGCTGACCATCGGGTTGCTTCAGGATCTGCGCCGGAAATATGAAGTCAAGGTCGATCAGGACCGGTTGCAGCATCTGGATATCACCCGTCCCGATGAGGAGTATTCTACGGCACCGATTGTCACGACCAGTCACGGTCTGGTCACCGAAAAGGAATTTATGACCCAGATCCGCCGCATGCAGCGGTTCAGGCGGCAGAACGGATTTGGTGAGGACGGTAGTGAGGCGTTCAAGCAGCGGGTTGCCAATGCAATTATCGACCAGACTCTGACCTCCTGGGAGGCACTGGCCCGTCATTATGAGACAAAAGAGCCATTTAAAGATACCTATACTTATTATTGCCGCCATAGGATGATCAAGGCCCTTGAGCAAAGAATTTTTCAGCCGCTGGTCAAGGTCGGCCGGGAGGATATTGAACGCTATTACCGGGAGCATCCCGAGGAGTTTACCCGTCCAGAAGTTGTCAGAATGGTGATCGCTGAAGGCAGTGAGCAGGATATGACTGCTCTCTGGACCGAGGTTGCCATGGGTGGTGATTTTATGCTGCTTGCCCGCAAGCGCTATGGTCATGATCTGCCTGTGCGTGATGTCCCGGCCGATCATCTGCAGAAACAGGTGTATGAGGTTGTAGGAAAGCTGACCCCGGGAGAGTTGAGCCCGGTTTTTACCGTTGATGGTCATGTAACCCTGGTTCAACTGGTTGAACGAAGGCCTTCCCGGATCCTGCCGCTTGACATGGTCGGCGGCCGCATTGCTGAAAAATTACAGAAACAGCGTCTTGCGGAGGCCCGCAATGCTTTTTTACTCCGGTTGAGGGAACAGTCCACGGTTGAGGTCGACAGTGGAACATGGCAACGGCTGAAAAAAGAGATGGAACGGTTGAATGAAGAAAAAACAATATAGTATTCTGTTGAATATCCTCTTTGCTTTGCTGCCGGTTATGCTGGCATTATCGTGTGTGCAGAGCGGAAAGCAGGTGGCAAAGGCTCCGGCAAAAAACTGCCTTGACTGTCATCCTGAAATGGGGGAGGCATTCAAGCAGGGGAATGTCCATGTCCCGGTAAAAGAGAATCGTTGTTCGACCTGTCATCTTCCGCATGGGCTCATCGGTGGTCTTTTCCTCCGTGAGCAGGAGCCGGAACTCTGTTACGTATGTCATGAAGACCTCAAACCCACTCCGGACAGGAAATCCGTTCATCAGCCGGTGGCTTCGGGAACCTGCAGCAGTTGTCATGATCCGCATAACAGTCCCTTTTCGTTTCTGCTAAAGGCGCCGCCTGAAGATGGCTGTTTTAGTTGTCATGACCGCAGCCTTTTTCAGAAAAAATATACCCATGCGCCATTGGAAAAAGGGTGCGGGACCTGTCATGATCCACACTCGTCTACAAATGTCTCGCTGCTGACCAGCGCTCCGGATACCCTGTGCCGCTCCTGCCATGAGGTTGAGGAACAATCTTTTGTCAACGCGCATAGTGGGTACCCGGTCCGGAGCGGCTGCCTGCAGTGCCATACTCCCCATGCCGGTGATCGGCCGATGCTGCTTAAAAACAATGTCCATGCCCCGGTGACCAAAGGGGAATGCAGTGCCTGTCACGGTATTGAGGGGAATACAATTGTAATCAGGGGCAGCGCCGATGCCCTCTGCCTTTCCTGCCACGATGCACCCCGGCAGGATCAGGAAAGTTCGCACCAGCCTTATGTACGGGAAAAGTGCACGGTCTGCCATGCCGTCCATGCAAGTGATTACAGTGCATTACTCGCCAAACCCCCGGAGATGCTCTGCCTTGACTGTCACAACCAGGGAACACGTCGCACGATTGAGGAACCGGAAGTAAACGGTCAAAAGAAAGAGGGCGATGATGGAGCCGGTCCGGTTGACCTGTCGATAAAAAGTGTCCATCAACCGGTTGCCGAGGGAAACTGTCTCGGGTGCCATAACGGCCATGATTCCGGGCAGAAGTTTCTACTTAAGCGGGACGAAAAAACTCTCTGTCTCGGTTGCCATAAAGATGCGGTTTTTGCATCCAAAACACGATCCCATCCCCCGGCGGAGGGACAGGCATGTAATACCTGCCATCAGCCGCACGATTCAGCCAATATTGCTTTACTTGTCGCCCCGCAGGCGGATCTCTGCTTTAGCTGTCATAAACGGGCGGCCGATGAACGGGGACGGCTCAGCCTGCACCGTCCCTTTGCCGACGGCAACTGTGTTGGTTGTCATCAGCTGCACGATCCCAAAGCCGGGAATTTTCTCAAACTACCCAATAGAAACGGCACCCTCTGTCTGTCCTGCCATGAGGATGCACGCAAAGCGGGTGCAAATATACAGACCCACCAACCGGTGGTCCGGGGACGATGTGAACGTTGTCATGCGTCCCATTCTGCTGATTTCCCCTCCATCATCAAACAGGAGCCGGGAAAGCTTTGCCTTTCATGCCATAAGGATGTCGAGCGGACAATACGTCGTGCTACCGTACCCCATGAACCGGTACGACAAGGAGCATGCCTTAGCTGTCACGTTGCCCACGGTTCACCCCATAACGCCATGCTCAACAAGGGACAGCCGCTCCTGTGCCTGCGCTGCCATAAGGAAGTGGCGCAATTCTGGCGTAAGGGAGTGGCTCATAAACCGGCGGTGAAAGACTGCATGCAATGTCACCGCGCCCATGGTTCCAAGATCCCGGACATGCTCAATACCGGTAAAGCAGAGCTCTGTGGTCGCTGTCATAAACTCACCGGAAAAGAATTCCTGGCCCGACACGGGAATATTCAGCCGGGTCCGGATTCCTGTATCAGTTGTCATGATGCGCATGGCGGCCCGGACAGCGGACTCCTGTATCCTGTCGGCCATGCACCTTTTCTGGAAGGTTCCTGTACACCCTGTCATCGCGGGGGAACGAAATGATACGAAATTCCGTTATCGTTATGTTGTCTTTGATTGCGGCTGCGCTTCTGTGTGCGAACTCGTCGCAGGCAGCCGATGTCTCCTGTTTCGGATGCCACGATGCAGCCCGGTTTACCGGCAAAGTGGTGCATGAACCAGTTGCCGATTCCAGGTGTGATATCTGTCATAATCCCCACGTCGCCAAATATAAGGGATTGCTGCGCGAGCGGCAGGATATACTCTGTTACTCCTGTCACCGGCGGCAGAAGAAGGCCTTTGCCCAGGGGGTTGTTCACGATCCTGTTGCCCGGGGTAACTGCAGTTCCTGTCACGCTCCGCACGTGGCAAACAGAAAGGGTCTTATCCGTGATAATCCGGCTGCAGACTGTTTTGCCTGTCACCAACAGTTACCTAAGAAGTACAGGGTGACCCATAAGCCGTATGCGGAAGGGCGGTGCATGAGCTGTCATCGACCGCACCAGGCGGATAACCTCCAACTGCTGACTGAACCGGGTGACCGGCTTTGTCTGTCCTGTCACGAGCGTTCCGGACTGAAAAACGGGCATTTGAATTTTCCGGGCGAGCTCAAGGGCTGTCTTTCCTGTCATAGCCCCCACGGCAGTGACCGGGCCGGTTTGATTCGCAATGTTCTCCACGAACCGTTCAAGGATGGATGCGGTGCCTGTCATGGCACATCATCCACCGGGCTGGGGATGGAGAATTGCTTGAAGTGTCATCCGGATGTTCGGGAACAGATGTCTGCGCCGCATAGTCATCTGGGCGGAGGCAATGGAAACAGCTGTCTGAACTGCCATTCTCCCCATGCCGGTGATACCGAAAAACTGCTCAGGGGCCCGGAGCGATTGCTCTGTGCTTCCTGCCACGGGCAGACCATGGCCGGGTACCGGCAGAGTCGATTCCGGCATTCCGATATCCAGGACTGCAGCGGTTGCCATGAAGCACACGGCAGTCATCATCTAGCCATGCTCAGGGGGGACGGCAACAGTGTATGTGTCCAGTGTCACGAGACCCAAGGCAAGTTTACCCATCCGGTCGGGCCCGACATCCTTGATCGTTTTACCGGCCAGATGGTGACCTGTGTCTCCTGTCATAATCCCATGGGCACCGAGTACGAATATCATCTGGTTCGGGAAGGGAAAAAGGCCCTGTGTATTGTCTGTCACCGGGCATATTGAGGTGGTGGAAAACTGAAAACCTGGAGAGGAAAAGGAATGTGTAACCAGCTAATCCGGTGTGCTTTTATCGTGTTTTCAGTCCTGTTGCTTTCGTCTGTATGGGGAGGGGCCGAGATGAAGACCGCTTCCGGTTGGACCTGGCAGCGTGTTTTGAAACAGGACAGAGTTCAGGATGCCATGCAGATGCCCACCGCCTTGTTTGTCGATGCGGAAAAAGGACATTACTATGTCGTCGACTCGGGCCGAAACAGGCTGCTTTCTTTTAACCGCCGGGGGGAACTGCTCCATATTTTTAATGCGGGCAGGGCGCTGCAGACGCCCTTTGATATGGTCAAGACCGGTGCCGGCGGAATCTGGGTGGTGGAGAAGGGAAAAAACAGCTTGAGCTCTATTGATCTCAAGGCCAGAAAGGTTACCCCTGCCACTCTCTATTATAAGGGGACACTTGTCTATCCGGATCGAATTGAGGCCGCGGGTTCACTGCTCTATGTCCTGGACAAGGCAACCGGGTCGATTATCTCCTACAACATGGATCTCATCGCAAAAAAACGATTTTTCTGTCCGGATTGTTCCGCTGGGTTTGTCGACTTCAAGATTCACGGCAAGAGGATCTGGGCCCTGGATCAACGGGGGAGGGCGGTGTATCGTTTTCGCCTGGACGGAACCCGGGAGGCGGTTATGGAGCTGGGCGATACGGTAAATTTTCCGGTTTCACTGGACATCGGGCCCTCCGGCTATATTTATGTTCTGGATCGGCACGCACGGGATGTGGCTGTTTACGATAAGGACGGCGTATTTAAATATCGATTTCTTGGAAAAGGTATCTCCAGAGGGCAGCTGTACTACCCGGTGGAAATTCGTTTCGACCCATGGGGCGGATTGTGTATTGTTGATGAAGGCAATGCCAGGGTGGAGATCTTTACGCGGTAACGAGGTTGGCGATCATGGGAAAAAAAACCGGATTCACCGGGTTAATGACAGTGACCGTACTGCTGAGTGTCCTGTCTGTTCCCTGCCGGGCAAGGGTGACGGGTGTCTGTGTCAACTGTCATACCATGCATAACTCACAGAACAATCTGACCGTTACCGACAGCGGTAGTCCGAATCAGGCCCTGCTGATCTCCGACTGCATAGGATGCCATACCGGGCAGAATACGGGTGGTAGCAATGCAGAGCCCTATGTCTATGATATCAGCCCGCCCCTGTACAGAACGACCGGCACCGAAGCAGACTCCAATACGCTTGCCGGCGGGAACTTTTACTGGGTTTCCATCGGTTTTGAGTTTGATCGTATGGGGCATAACGTCAAGGGACTTGCCAACCCCGATGCGACCCTGACCCTGCCGCCCGGCGGTGACGGTTCCTTTGTCGGGCAGCTGCGCTGTGCCGGCAGCATGGGTTGTCATGGCAACCCGCTGGAAACGGAACAGATCCCCGCCTTGAAAGGGGGGCACCATTATAAGGATCACTCCATCTGGCAGGATGGAAGTACCCTTGCAAAAAGTTATCGGTTCCTTGACACAATTCAGGGGTTCGGTGACTCCTCGTATGAATACCATCCGACCGATCTCCGTCATAACAAGTACTATGGACAGGATCGGAGTGCGGAAAGTGATCAGGCCGCGGGGAGTATCAGTTCTCTCTGCGCCCGCTGTCATAAATATTTCCATAACGGCACCGACAGTGTCGCCCCCGGTGCCACCTTCGGGACCGGGGTGTGGTTGCGTCACCCGACGGATTTCGATATGTCGAATGCGGCCTCATCCAGCGAATACCAGTTGTATAATGGCGGTTCAGGCACCGGAAATCCCTATTCCGTGATTTCTCCGGTGGCAACGGCAGATGTCTCAACGACGTTAAATACCACGGTTTATACCCGGGCCAATGATGCCGTAGTCATGTGTCTTTCCTGTCACCGGGCCCATGGTTCACCTTATACGAGTTCTCTGCGCTGGGATTATAAGGCCTGGCCTGCCGGGGGGTACAATGGATGTGCAGTCTGTCATACGAGCAAAGACTGATGGCCTCGTGAAAAGTCGGAAGGAACATTTTTCCGTCATTCCTGCTCAGGAAAGGGCTAGTTATTTCGACATGTTACGCTTGATTTCTTTTGCCGAGATGATGACTGCGCCGACTTTTTACGAGTTCATCAAGATTGACCAATCGGAATATATGTTGATATGAAAACTATTTTTTTATTTTTTTTACTGTTCCTGTTGTACTCACTGCCGGGAGAGGCGGCCCGGGCGGGCAGTTATCTTGATTCAGCACACGGTTCCGCCACCGATGGTGTTTTTCGGCCGGTGATCGGTAATGCTCCTCCAGCCGGTTTTGGCTACTCACGGGGAAACTGTGCCCACTGTCATGAGCAGCATGCCTCTATAGCCGGTTCCGAACCGGCACCGGTTACCGGGGCCGGCCCTTTTACCCTGTTTGCGCCTGGTTTTAATACCGCCCGCCAGACCGGCCCGTACACGGAGTCCGATGGCTTTTGTTTTTACTGCCACAACAACAGTGGATCCGTGCAGCCGGTGACCAATAACGATTACAGCGCGGTGTTTGGCTGCGCCTCAGTGGATACGACTTCCATTCTGTCCACCATGAACCAGTTATCCTACCATAACCTGTATGATATCCGGAATTTTTCCAACGGCAGGTTTTCCTGGTTTAAAAACGATTCCAACCCCTGTGACTCCTGCCATAATCCGCACCTTGCCAAAAGGAACCGGGCCGATCCCGCCGATCCGACCCTGTCGGTTATGTCCAAACCGACGGATCATTTCAATCTCTGGGGAACCACCGAGACCATGGGCAGCGTCTATAATACCAGGTATGAACCACCGTACTGTTCTCCAAGTCTGACCGATCGGGAACCGGGCGCCAGCCCTGATGCGGTGAGCGGCAGAGATGCAACTCCTGATTATGTCGGCTTCTGCACCGATTGCCACAACACGACCGATACGATTTACAGTACCACACTGGGCCGGAACATACTGCCCATAGACTGGAGCAGCAGCGGCGATAAACACGGCCTGCTGCCCATGGACGGCGGCCTGGATATCAAACCGCCCTTTGGCGCAGGTGGTGATTATGTCCTCTCCTGTTTCAACTGTCACGAACCGCATGGTGCTTCCAATGTGATGTTAATCAGGCGACAGGTCAATGGTGGTGCCCTGGGAGGAATCATTTCTATCTATCAGACCCCCAACTGGAGCTATCTCTGCAAAAGGTGCCACCTGGATGATAAGGATGCTGAGGATGCAGGTTTGTATGGATTTACCGGTTACATTAATGCCTGGCGCTATGTCCATCACTACAGCGCTGACGCACCTTACGGCGGATCTCTTGCAGGGATTCCATGCAGTACCTGCCATCCTCCCGGCCCTCCCGGTCCCATCAACTGTGATAATTGTCATTACCATGGTGCCGTGATCGATATCACGGTGGGGAATAGTGCCGGACAAACGCGGAGAGCCTTTTAAATGTATGCACGCAGTCTGGCAAACGGTTTAGCTGTAGCCCTCCTGTTAGTTGTTTTGCTGCTGCCTTCAGGCTGCACGCCGCCAGGCAATTCATCCTTCGGTTCATCTCCCACAGTGTTGTCCGGAAACGGCAGAGTTTCCCTCTTTCTCAATCTGAAGGAAGACCGGGGGCCCGACCTGGAGATGCGGATACGCTTTATTGAACTGCTGTCCGACAGCGGCAGCTGGCAGCCGCTTGGTGCGGAGCCGGTTACGGTTCGATCCGGTACATTAGGGAATAACCAGATTTTTGTAACCGGATCATCTCTGGTGCCGGGATATTATTCACGCCTGCGGCTGACCCTGATTGACGCATCCTTGATGCCGCGCATGAATGAACGGATTCCCCTTGCTCCGGAAAAAGTGGTCGTCGAGATCAAGATTCCTGATCCCCTCTATATCGGCAAAGGGGATTCGCGTTCGCTTTTTCTGTCCTGGGATGTCCAGGCCTCACTTGTCGACGGGACCGGCTTTAAGCCTGTTTTTCAGCTTGCCCCCAGGTTGAAAAATCTTATTGCCGACGTTGCCTATGTTGCCTGTCCGGATATCAATACGGTGTATATGATTCGTACGGATAAGAATCAGATCCTTGATTCACTGGGGGTGTCCGGAGCTCCGGCCTACCTGTTTCGGGCACCCTTTATACCAGCCGAAAACCTGTATGCTCTGACTCCGGAAGACCTGGAGGTTAAGCGTATTGCAGCGGCGGCAAATAGGGTGGTGGAGACCTACCGTCTATCCATGAGCGGAAAACCGACCCACATGGCCCTGGGACCGGCCGGTAGGCGGGCCTATCTCATTGACCGGAAGCGGGGGAATATCCTGCGTATGGATCTGCAGTCCGGTAATGTTGACCGGCGGGCACGGCTGGGGCACGGGCCGGTGTATATTCTCTATTTGAAAAAATGGAACCTGCTGGCGGTATCGTTTTCCCTGTCTCAGAGCGTGGTTCTGGTTGATCCGGAACATCTGACCCCGGTGCAGACCATTTCAACCTCCGGCAGACCGGCCGGACTTGCCGTCTGGAAGGACAGGTTGCTCTATATTGCAGAGTCGGGTTCCAACACGGTTCTACAGTATGATCTGGAGCAGAACAGGGTGGTGAGGAGAATCCCGGTCGGATTCAGTCCCCGGCGTATCCTGGCGGTTGATAATATGATTTATGTCGCCGATTATGGTTCAAAATCCCTTTCTCTGTTACGGCCGGGGCAGTTGGGTATTTCCAGAACCATACCCCTGTCCGGCCGTCCACTTGAGCTGGCCGATGTTGTAAATCGAAAATTGATCTATGTCGGCAATGAAGATGAGCAGGCAATTACCATTATAGATCCTGTAACTATGAAACCCGTGGGTACAATTGAGCTCGGGGCCCGACCTGCCGGCATTGCAGTGATGAACTAAGGGCTCGCTCAAAAATAACTTTGTATTCTGAGGCGCACTCTGAACATTTAGAAAAGCGATCTTCAATTATGCAATCCTCGACGTAGCCCTGCTACGCCTGCGGTTGCATGCAATCAGATCACTTCTCTAAAAGTCCACATTACACCTCATCTCTACGAATTTATTTCTGAGCGAACCCTAAGGTAACCTGGTAAAATTATTATGTTGAATCGTATTCTCAGGCAGCGCTTTTCATTGATTGTCCCCATGGCCGCAGCCCTGTGCTGGTTGTGCCTGCTGCCCGTTCGTCGGGCCGATGCCTATACCGTGCTGACCCCTGCACCGGACACTGCCGTGATCATTCAGGCCCGGCGGGCCGTTACCCGGATGGTTGTGCAGGTAACGAACAGGGAGGAACTGTCCCTGTTGCAGGTTCATGCAATGACCGCAAACGACGAATCGGGAAGGAAAATCAAACCGGTCGGGACATGGGAAGAGCATCAGGTGTCCTACGCCCACTTTCGGTTGGAACTGAAACCGGGACTTAATACTTTTGTTCTCAAGCCTGGAGAAGAAAAGCTGACCATACAATATCGACCGGTGCGAACCCTGTCCAGTGTCGATTTTGAGGATCCTGAAGCCTTTCTCTTTCACCGCATGGCCGTGGTCCCGGCCTCCTGTACTCCCTGTCATAACAAAACCCTGCCGGAAGATTCCGGGCTGGATGTGCAGCGGATGGCAAAGGAGGGAAATTTTTCTCCTCTCTGTTTTTCCTGTCATCGTGGTCTGATTACCGGGGAAAAATGGCTGCACGGCCCTTCGGCCAATGTCGACTGCATGTCCTGCCATGACCGGGACGGT
>CAZPXI010000026.1:14169-17329 GCA_964590715.1 uncultured Desulfobulbus sp. | reverse complement strand
CGTCAGTCCTATCGGCCGCTCAATGATAATATTATCAACGGCCGTATCCGAGGCGTAGGTGCTTTGGTTGGTTGCGAACATTACAAGTACTCCGATGATGTTCATTTTGAAATTGCCAAAAAACTGATCGAGAATAATGTCCTTGTGCTGGCAACCGGTTGTGCCGCCCAGGCCTTGGGTCGCCGCGGACTGCTGCGTCCGGAAGCCGCAACTGAATATGCCGGTGAAGGTCTGAAATCGGTCTGTGAGACCGTTGGCATGCCTCCGGTGCTCCATGTTGGATCTTGCGTTGATAACTCCCGTTTGCTGATTGCCCTGACTGAAATGGTTAAAGAGGGCGGACTTGGTGATGATATCTCCGAACTGCCTGCAGTCGGGTCTGCACCGTTGTGGATGAGTGAAAAGGCTGTTGCAATCGGCCAGTATTTTGTAACCAGTGGCGCTCACGTTGTCTTTCAGAACCTGCCGACTACCGGGGCTAAGGCATTTAACGACTTTGTCTTAAACGGGATGAAAGATGTCTATGGTGCCAGTTGGGGTGTAGCCGAGACGGCAGAGGAAATTGCCGATGCAATGATTGCCGCCATTGATGAGAAACGTGATGCCCTTGGAATCAACAAGAAGCAGGAGCGTGTGCTCATGGATATGCAGATGCGTCGTGATCTTGAAGCCGGACAGGGTCTGCCTGGTGCCGGTTGCGGACATGGTGGTAATCAATAACTAAAGTCCTTACGACAGGTCTATCTGCGGGTGGGCCTGTCCAGCGTATTGAGAGAAAATAGGTCCCGCCAGGGTCTATCAGGAAATATGAAGGGGAAGGAGGATCGATGAAATCAGGGAGTAATCTGGAGCGGGTACTTGCAAGCGGTGAGTTTGCCGTGACCGGTGAGCTGGGGCCGCCCAAAAATAGCGACCCTGAGGTGGTCAGAAAAAAAGCACGCATCCTCAAGGGGAATGTGGATGCGGTTAATATTACAGACTGCCAGACCGCTATTGTCCGAATGTCCAGTATCGGTGCCGGTCTGATAGCACAGTCTGAGGGAGTAGAACCGGTCATCCAGATGACCTGTCGTGACCGGAACCGGATCGGTATGCAGAGTGACCTGCTGGCCGCTTCGGCCATGGGCCTGAAGAACCTGCTCTGCCTCACCGGTGACCACCAGAAGTTCGGCAACCATCCCGGCTCAAAAGGTGTCTTTGATATGGATTCCATCCAGATGCTCGGCATGGTTCGGGACATGCGGGATGCGAAAAAATTTCAATGTGGTGAAGAGATAAAAGGTGCCGCACCCAAGCTTTTTCTTGGGGCTGCCGCCAACCCCTTTGCCTATCCTTTTGAATTTCGTGCTGTTCGTCTGGGCAAAAAGGTTGCTTCCGGGGCCGATTTCATCCAGACACAGATCATCTACAACGTAGAAAAATTTGCCAGATTCATGGAGATGTGCCGTGATATGGGGCTGGATAAAAAAGTCTATATCCTGGCCGGTGTTACCCCGCCTAAGTCTCTGGGCATGGCCCGCTACATGAAAAAATTCGTTCCGGGTATGGACGTGACCGATGAGGTCATTGACCGGATGAAAGGTGCCGCCGATAAACAGCAGGAAGGCATCAATATCTGTGTCGACATTATAAATCAAGTCAAGGAGATCAAGGGTGTTGCCGGTGTCCATGTCATGGCCATTGAATGGGAAGAGGCCGTCGCCGAGATATGCGAAAAAGCCGGTCTGCTGCCCAGGCCGACTGTTGATGCGGTAGACGAACCCACCGCCACCCAAACCGTTGTCACTGAGACTGTTACCGTTCGACCTGCTGAAAAGACGGTCGATGCCGCTGATACGCAGGCGGCCGATGATGTGCTTGCCCAGGCCAGAAAAGAGGCCCAGCAGATAGTTGCTGCCGCCCGTGCCGAGGCCCAATCGATTAAAACACAGGCTGCACCCGGGTCTGTAGAAGAGAATAAAGGCAATATCGTTGCCGGTGCTGAGAGTGATGCAGGAGAACATGCGATGAATGAAAAAGAGCGCCTGATGGCGTTGGAGTCTATGAAGCAGGGACTTGAGGCGTTAAAAAAGGCCTATGGCCTGGACGACGATCAATTTGCTGCCCTGATGAACTTTGCCGGCGCTGAAGCCATCTTAAAGAAAGAGCCGCCTACTGGTGCTGCAGCTCAACCCGCCGCACCTGCCGCACCTGCCGTAGAGGCTGCTGCTCCTGCACCCAAGATGGGTGCAGAAGCTGATGCCGCAGCAGCCAAAGCAAAGGCGGATGCCGAAGCCAAGGCAAAAGCGGAGAGCGAGGCAAAAGCCGCAGCCGAAGCAAAGGCCAAGGCAGAGGCAAATGCTCAAGCTGATGCAGAGGCAAAACAAAAGGCGGATGCCGAAGCCAAAGCCAAAGCGGAAAGTGAGGCAAAAGCCGCAGCCGAGGCCAAAGCGAAGGCCGAAGCAAAGGCAAAGGCCGAGCAGGAAGCCGAAGCAGCTCAAGCCGCCGAGGCAAAACCGGTATCCAAGCCTGCCCCTGAAGGTCTTGGTGCTCCTGAACTTGCTGCTGAACAAACACCTTTTGCAGACCGGGCCACCAAGGTACCTGCTTCTTCATATAAACAAGACTATTCCGGTACAATCCGCGAGGTTGTGCTCGGTAATGGCGACAATACCATCACTGTCGGTGGCTCTGAAGTCCTTCCTTTCCATCTTTTTGAAGGAAAGATGCCTCACGAACCGCTCATTGCTATGGAAGTCCAGGACATCAAACCGGATAACTGGCCTGCCACTCTGACCCAATATTTTGATGACGTCATGGACAACCCGGTCGCCTGGGCACAAAAATGCGTCAATGAGTACAATGCCGATGCCCTTAATATTTATCTTATCGGTACGGATCCAAACGGAGAGAACAGATCGGCAGCCGATGCGGCTAAAGATGCGGCCGCAATTATCGAGGCCGTTGATGTGCCTATCATTGTCTGGGGTTGCGGCAACAACGAAAAGGATACCGACACCCTGCGTGAGGTTACTTCAATAATCGGTGATAAAAAAGTCTGTCTGGCCCCTCTGGAAGATGCCAACTACCGCGCTATCGGCGCAACCGCCATGGCCTTTCAACATCCCATGGTTGCGGCCTCACCCATTGATGTTAACCTGGCCAAGCAGTTGAATATTCT
>CAZPXI010000026.1:12124-14069 GCA_964590715.1 uncultured Desulfobulbus sp. | reverse complement strand
AACTTAAACTATATCCAGGAGTTATCTCAATGTCGAAGATCATCTGTTCCGCAGCGATTCGTGGCGCCAAGAATATCATTGACATGGCCGAAGCAAGCTACGAAGAGGCCCTGAAAAAATTCGGCCCTGAACAGGAAGTTGCCTTCCCGAATACAGCGTACTTTCTGCCTATTATCTATTCCATGCTTGGAGCCAAAGTTGAAAAACTCGGCGACATGAAGGATATCTTCCAGGAGTGCCGTGGTCTTCTTCCCGCGGTTGTCACTGAAGATATATGGCTACCGTATCTGGCCCCGGCCCTTGATGCCGGTATGGCCACCTTCTTTGCCGAGGAAATGTATGAGGCTATTCGTTATTTGAATGAGCCTAATTTTTACACCAAATCCGAGGATCCAATAGAAGGAAATCTATGGCTGGGTGCTGCCGATGACGTCATCTTCCGTAAACGCGGGGTCGAGTTCGTCGATGGAACCGCTCCCGGTTTTGCTGCTATTATGGGTACTCCTTCTGATAAAGAAGTTGCCTCTAGAATTGCCCTGGAGCTGCAGGAAAAGAACCTGTACATCTTCATGCATGACCAGACTGAGGGCAAGAATATGGCCGAACTGCTGGTTGAAAACGGTGTTCAGGTCGGCTGGGGTACCCGTCTGGTTCCCTTTGGCAAATCCTATACCTCTGCCGTCTTTGCCATCGGTTTTGCCTGTCGTGTAGCGCTTGCCTTCGGCGGCATCAAACCCGGCGACTACAAAGGAAACCTGTTGTACAACAAAGACCGAACCTTTGCCTTTATCATGGCGTTCGGACCGGTTTCCGATGAATGGTATGCCAATGCCGCCGGAGCCATCAACTGGGGTTTCCCGACTATTTCCGACTACGATATTCCCGAGGTTCTGCCGACCGGTATATGTACATACGAGCACGTTGTTTCAAATATTGCTCATGATGAAATTGTTCAAAAGGCCATTGAGGTTCGTGGTCTGAAGGTCAACGTGACCAAGATTGACATTCCCATGTCGTTTGGTCCCGCTTTCGAGGGTGAGCGTATCCGTAAAGATGACCTTTACATGGAATGCGGTGGTGGCCGAACCACAGGGGTCGAGGTTCTGATTTCCAAGGAAATGGATGAAGTTGAAGATGGCCTTGTTATCATGGAAGGTCCTGATATCAGCGACATTGAAGAAGGCCAGAATCTCCCGATCGGTATCCTGGTTGAGGTTGCCGGACGTGAAATGCAATCTGACTTTGAACCCATCCTTGAGCGTCAGTTTCATCACTTGATGAACTATGTCCAGGGAATCATGCACATTGGTCAGCGAAATATCATGTGGGTTCGGATTGGTAAAGGGGCGGTCGAAAAAGGCTTTTCCTTTAAACATCTCGGGGTTGTTCTTCATGGTAAGCTTCATCAGGAATTCGGCGCTATTCTCGATAAGGTGCAGGTCAAAATTTACACCATCCAGGAGAAGGTTGAAGAGGTCATGGAACTGGCAAAGGGTGTCTATACCGAACGTGATCTGCGTCTTGGTGCGATGACCGACGAAAGTGAAGAAGTCTTTTACTCCTGTACTCTCTGTCAATCCTTTGCTCCCAGCCATGTCTGTGTAATCACCCCTGAGCGAATCGGTATGTGCGGTGCGTACAACTGGCTCGACGGCAAAGCCTCGTTTCAGATCAACCCGACCGGTCCAAACCAGCCCATTGATAAGGGTGAATGTACCGACGTCGACAACGGATATTACACCGGTATCAATGAGTTTGTTAAGCAGGCCTCCCGCGGAGCAGTAACCGAGGTCAGCTGTTACTCGTTGATGAACAATCCCATGACTGCTTGCGGCTGCTTTGAAGCCATTGCCGCCATGCTGCCCCAGTGTAACGGTATCATGGTCGTCAATCGTGATTTCAGAGGCATGACCCCATCAGGCATGAAATTTACCACCCTGGCCGG
>CAZPXI010000026.1:0-12024 GCA_964590715.1 uncultured Desulfobulbus sp. | reverse complement strand
ATGTCTGAAAGCGCTGAGAATCTGAAAGCTGCGGCAAATGCCTGCGGTGATCGTACACCGATTCTCTTTGGTGCAACCGCAGACAACTGTGATGATATTGCCGCTCTTGGTAAAGAGCTGAATGCACCTGTCGGGGTCAAGGGCAAAAACCTTGATGATCTGGTCGAGGTTTCCGGTAAGCTTGTTGACGCCGGAGTTAAGGATATGGTCATTGATACCGGCGCCCGGACCATGCGGGGAGCACTTGAGGACAACATTGTTGCCCGACGCTCCGCAGTCAAGGAGAAGTATAAGCCGCTCGGTTTTCCGACCATTACCTTTCCCTGTGAGATGACCGACGACCTGATGATGGAGGCCATGATCGCCTCCATTCTGATGGCTAAATATGCGGGCATTGTGGTTCTTTCCGATATCCAGGGCGATGTCCTCTTCCCACTCCTGCTTGAGCAGCTGAATATCTTCACCGATCCGCAGCGGCCCATGGTCGTCCAGGAAGACATTTACCCGATAACCGGTCCTGATGAGAATTCACCGGTACTGATTACCTGTAACTTCTCCCTGACCTACTTTATCGTCTCCGGTGAGATTGAAGGCTCCAAGGTTCCTTCATGGCTGCTGATAAAAGACACAGAAGGTCTATCTGTTCTGACCGCCTGGGCCGCCGGTAAATTCGGTGCCGATCTTATTGCCCAGTTTGTCAATAAATCGGGCATCGGCGATAAGGTAAAACATCACGAGTTGATTATTCCCGGATATCTGGCAACCATCAAGGGTGAACTTGAAGAGGAACTCCCCGACTGGACCATCACCATCGGTCCGCGTGAAGCCGGACATCTGCCCGCGTTCCTCAAGGACTGGAAGCCGGCAGCGTAGACCGGGACCAGGGCTAAGGACTTATGGATCAGGAGTAGAGATTGAATGCTCATCCTGATCCTTGTTTTTCCCAATTCCTATCCCCTGACACCAACCCCTAACCCCCTGATTCATACACATGACAGTTACACTCACCATAGACGATAACCAGGTCATCGCCGAGGAAGGGTTAACCATTCTCGAGGTGGCCAAACGTTCCGAGATTACCATCCCGACCCTGTGTCATATTGCCGGGACTGTTTCCGAAAATCCCTGTGAAATCTGTGTTGTCCAAGTAACCGATCCTGAAAAGTACGGTCTTAAGTCCTCTTTGTCCACAGAAGGACTCTTCCGAGCCTGTGTGACCCTGGCAAAAGAGGGCATGGAAATTCATACAGGTTCCGAAGATGTTATTGCTCACCGCCAGGAACGACTTGCGATTTTGTCACAGACCCATTTCGGCGACTGCAAGGCTCCATGTAACCTTACCTGTCCAGGCCAGATTAATGTTCAGGGATATATCGCTCATGTAGCCAAAGGGGAATACGAAGAGGCCCTGCGACTGATCATGGATCGGAATCCGGTGCCGTTTTCAGTCGGCCGGGTCTGCCCCCGGTTCTGTGAGACCCGCTGTCGTCGCATTCTTATCGACGAACCTGTTTCAATCAACCATTTGAAACGTTTTGTTGCCGACTGGTGCATGGCCAACAATATCGATCTTGCCATACCCAAAGATAAACCCACCGGCAAGCGAATTGCGGTTATCGGCGGTGGACCTGCCGGACTCTCAGCCGCTTTTTTCCTGACCCGCAAGGGACATGACGTAACAATTTTTGAGTCGGAGCCCAAGCTTGGCGGTGCCCTGCGCTACGGGTTCCCGGAGTATAAAGTCCCCAAGGAAATTCTGGATTACGAGATCAATGCCATCCTCAAGATGGGGATCAATATACGGCTCAGTCAACGCTGGGGAAAGGACTTCAGCCTCCAGGACCTTAATGACATGGGGTATGATGCAACCTTCATAGCGGTTGGCGCAGGAATTGATCAACCCATGGATGTACCCTGTACCGATAAAGACCATGTCTACACCGCAACCAAATTTCTCCACTTGATCAACGAGGGCAAGACCCTTGAACTCGGCAAGAGAGCGGCGGTGATCGGCGGCAATAATATTGCCATGGAGGTTGCCCGCAGCCTGCGAAGAAACGGGGTTGAACAGGTCACGATTATTTACCCCAGAGCCCGCATCGAAATGCCGGCCAATCAGCGAAATATCAAGGAAGCTGAAAAGGAGGGCGTGCAGTTTCTGCTCATGGCTTCTCCGGTCGGGATATGTGGACTGAGTGAAAACGAGAGCCGCCTCAAGCTTGACCTGATCCGGATGAAACTTGGTGAACCCGATAAACGCGGTAAACGTGAGCCACTGCCAATTCCCGACTCCACCAATTCCATCAGTGTTGATACGGTTGTCAGCTCGCTTGGCCAACTGGCAGTCGATGGATCGGTCACCGGCGGTGAACTGGAAGAGTCCATTAAAATCTCTCCAAAGGGTACATTTGTCGCCAACCCCCGTTCATCTCAGACCAGTGTTGATGGTGTTTTTGCCGGAGGCGATGCTGCTACCGGGTCTAAATCTGTTATCCAGGCGGTTGTTTCCGCCAGAAGAGCAGCAAACAACATCCATTCATTTGTTATGGATGTGCCAAAGGATCCCGCCGACAGCCGGTTTAATTTTACCCGTGGTAAATCATTTGATGATGTGGCCCTGAAGAACTTTGACGGCATCAACGTCAAGCTCCGGGAAAAAATGCCCGAACGTCCCCCCGAGGTCTGTGTCCAGGATTTTGACGAGGTCAAACTTGGTTTTACCGAAAAAATGGCCCACAGAGAAGCCGAACGCTGTCTCTCTTGTGGCTGCACAGCCTTTGACCGCTGCGATTTGAAACGCCTTGACATTGAATTTAAAGTCAATATCAATAAAACGGGGATGGGGAAAATTCCCTGGTATCCCATTGATTCCGACCATCGAGCAATTCGGGTCGATCGTAATAAATGTATTTACTGTCTGCGCTGTGTCCGCTCCTGCGAATATGATGCCCTGGAATTAAAGGTGCAGTCTCTTGACCCTAAGGGCAGACCGCTGGGTCTGGAAATTATCTTTAATGAAAACTGTGTTTCCTGCGGTAAATGCGTGGACAACTGTTCCACCGGTGCGCTTAATAAAAAGAATCGCATTGTTCCGGTTCAGTCAGAGGTCGTTCGCGATATTCGCACTACCTGTCCATACTGCGGTACCGGCTGTCAGATTGACCTTAAGGTCAAGGGGAAAACCATTCTTGAGGCCACAGCCGATTCCGATGCGATCCCGAATTTCGGCGATCTCTGTGTCAAGGGGCGATTCGGCTATAACTTTATCCAGCATCCCGACCGGCTGAAAACGCCGATGATTCGCTGGCGCAAGGAAGGAGTTCTTGAACCCGCCACCTGGGAACAGGCCCTTGATTTCATGGCCGGCTCATTTGCCCGTATTCTTGGTGAATATGGCGCTGATGCCCTGGCCGGACTCTCATCGGCCCGGTGTACAACCGAAGAAAATTACGCCTTTCAGAAGTTTTTCCGGGCGGCCATCGGCACCAATAATGTTGACCACTGTGCCCGCTACTGACACAGCCCAACGGTGACCGGTCTGGTCACAGTCCTTGGCTCAGGCGCAATGACTAACACCATTGAGGGGGTCGTTGATAACGATGTTCTGCTGGTGATTGGTTCAAATACCACCGAGACCCATCCGGTTATCGGTGTTCGCATGCGCCGTGCTGTGAAAAAAGGGGCAAAGCTCATCGTTGCCGATCCGAGAAAGATCGGCCTGACCGATGATGCGGCCCTGTGGTTACGGCAACGACCCGGAACCGATGGTGCATTGATCAACGCACTCTGTCATGTCATTCTGCGGGAAGGGCTTGAAGATGCGGCGTATATCAAGGAACGAACGGAAAATTTCAAGGCCTTTAAAGAATCGGTCTCGGAATGTACTCCCCTGTGGGCCGAACAGATAACCGGTGTTGCCGCCGCCGATATTGAACAGGCCGCAAAACTTTACGCTGGAGCTGAGCGGGCCGGAATTTATTATACCATGGGGATTACCCAGCACACCTCGGGCACGGATAACGTCCGCGCCCTGGCCAACCTTGCTCTACTGACCGGGAATCTCGGTAAGCATGGGGCCGGTCTCAATCCGTTGCGGGGACAGAACAATGTGCAGGGCGCCAGTGACATGGGCTGTAATCCCGTGTTCTATCCAGGTTACCAGCGGGTCGATGATGAGAGGCACCAACAAAAATTTGAAGAGCTGTGGGAAACACCGCTCTCTCCGGAGCCGGGTCTAACCGCAACCGAGATGCCGGCTGCCATTCATGACGGCAAGCTCAAAGGTCTGTGGATTATGGGCGAAAACCCGGTTCTCAGCGACCCGAATAGTGGTCACGTCAGTGAGGCCTTTAAGCATCTCGATATCCTGGTTGTACAGGATATATTTTTAACCGAGACTGCCGAGCTTGCCGATGTGGTGCTGCCGGCCGCTTCTTTTGCGGAAAAAGACGGTACGTTCACCAACACTGAACGCAGGGTGCAGCGGGTTCGCAAAGCCGTACCGCCGCCGGGCAGTGCGCTCGATGACCTGACCATCATCAATCAAGTCAGCGCCCGGATGATCGGCAACGGCAGGCAGAAGGCAAATGATGCAGCCGCCACCTTTGAAGAGATTACCAAAACCTGGGTTGCCATGGCAGGTATGGACTATGATCGGCTTGAAAGTGAAAGCCTGCAGTGGCCCTGTCCGGAAAACGATCATCCCGGCACCCCGGTTCTGCATGAAAACGGCTTTCCCCGGGGCAAGGGCCTTTTTTCGGCCATTACCTGGAACGGACCCGATGAGTGGCCTGATGAGGAATATCCACTGGTGCTTTCCACCGGTCGGATTCTCTATCAGTACCATACGGGAACCATGACCAGACGCTCCAAAGTGCTTGAAGAGTCGGCCCCGTCGCCGTATGTGGAGATGAACCCGGCTGATGCTGAAATCTTAAGCCTTAAAGATGGCGAAACCGTGCAGGCAAGCTCCCGCCGTGGACAAATCACCCTGCCGGTTCGGATTACCGACCGGGTGTATAAGGGAATGGTGTTCATGCCCTTTCACTATAAAGAGGCAGCAGCCAACCTGTTGACCAACGACGCCCTTGATCCGGTATGTAAGATACCCGAGGCCAAGGTCTGCGCGATTAAAATAGAAAAAGTTGAAAACGTATCTGCCTAGAGCGGATGCATGAGTGTTGGACCAGGAAGTAGTGTAACGAAATTTGTAAAAATAACGTAACTTGAGAATGCATCAGCGTAGATCGGATGTATTCAAAAATAATAAGATGTTAAAAAAGAATCAGTAACTTTCACTCTGGAGATTGTAATGGGAAAAGGAATGGAACATAGAGCCGGATCAGTAATGGTCGTCGGCGGTGGTATTGCCGGTGTGCAGGCCGCCCTGGACCTGACTGAACTCGGTTACTACGTTTATCTGGTGGAAAAGGCAGCTGTTGTCGGCGGAGTTATGGCTCAGCTCGACAAAACATTTCCCACCAATGACTGCTCTCTTTGAATACTTGCGCCTAAGCTCGTAGAGGCCGGTCGGTCTCCAAATATTGAGATGCTCACCAATGCCGACTTTCTGGCATTGGACGGAAAACCAGGTGATTTTACCGCAAAAATCAGGCAGCGCCCGCGCTATATTGATGCGGAAAGCTGTACTGCCTGCGGTTTGTGTACGCAGTACTGCCCCAAACACCATGTGGATCCCTATAATGAAGGGTTGTCGGTTACCCGGCCTATCCACATTGATTATGCCCAGGCGGTCCCTGCCACCTACTACATTGATCCCTCATCCTGTCTGCACCTGCAGTATGATACCTGTCAGATCTGCGTACCGGTCTGTCAGAGCCATGCCATTAACTTCAAGCAGCAGCCGGAAGAGCTGGAACTGAAAGTAGGGGCAGTCATTCTGTCCCCGGGTTTCGGCAAGATCAATGAGGATACGCTGGCCAAATTTTCCTACGGCAAACATCCCGATGTTGTCACCAGCGTCGAGTTTGAACGGATGACAACCGCCTCCGGTCCGTTTCTCGGTGAGGTCAAGTGTTTTTCCGACGGCAGGCATCCGAAAAGTATTGCCTTTATCCAGTGCGTTGGATCCCGTGATCTCGGCTGTAATAATGGCTACTGCTCCTCGGTCTGCTGCATGTATGCGATTAAAGAGGCCATGGTTGCCAAGGAACATGACCCGGAAGTTGAGATCACCGTCTACTACATGGATATCCGCACCCAGGGCAAGGAGTTTGACAAGGCCCAGCAACGGGCCGAGGCCATGGGTATTCGCTTTATCCGGGCCAAGGTCGGCGCTGTAACTCCATGGGAGAACAGGCTGCAGTTGACCTATTCCACCCTTGACGGTCGTCATGAGTTTGAACCCTTTGACATGGTCGTGCTTTCGGTAGGCCTGGAGTCTCCTCGCGATGCCAAGGGCATTGCCGAAATTACCGGAATTGAACTCAACGAATATGACTTTGCCAAATCCGACACCTTTAACCCTTTGACCACCAACAGGGAAGGGGTGATTGTGGCCGGCGCCTTCCAGGGCCCCAAGGACATTCCTGAATCGGTTACCCAGGCCTCTGCCGCTGCAGGTATTGCAGCCGGTCTTCTTGAAAAACAACGTGGCCAGGGCATCATTCATAAGGATTATCCGGACGAAAAAGCCGATACCGACGAACCACGAATCGGCGTCTTTGTCTGCCATTGCGGGATCAATATCAGCTCGGTGGTTGATGTAATCAAGGTCGAAAATTCGGTTGAAGACATGGAAGGAGTGGTCTATCACACCGATTCGCTCTACTCCTGTTCTCAGGATGCGGTCGAGACCCTGAAGAAAACCATTATCGAGCATGATCTGAACCGGGTTGTTATAGCGGCCTGTTCGCCGCGTACCCATGAGCCGCTCTTTCAGGAGACCCTGAAAGATGCCGGTCTTAATCCCTGTCTGGTTGAGATGGTGAACATTCGCGATCAATGTTCCTGGGTTCACGCCGGTGAGCCTGATGCAGCAACCGACAAATCCGAGGATCTTGTTCGGATGGCTGTTGCCAAGGCCCGGAAACTCAAACCATTACCGGCACAGACCGTACCGGTTACCGCCAAGGCCCTGATTGTCGGCGGTGGAATTGCCGGGATGACGGTCGCGTTGACCCTGGCCGACCAGGGGTTTGAGTCGGTGCTGCTGGAAAAGGGCAAGGCCCTTGGTGGAAACCTTGGCCTGCTCAACCATACCCTGGACCACAGTGAGACCGCCTCACACCTGAAGACTCTGGTTGCCAAGGTCAAAAAGAATAAAAAAATCGATGTGCTGACCAATGCCTCTCTGGAACAGAGTGCCGGTTTTATCGGTAACTTTTCTTCCGTTGTTGCGGCAGGAACCGGTAAGTCGAAGAAGGAGCATACCGTTGATCACGGGGTTGTCATTCTAGCAACCGGCGGGCACGAGCATCGTCCGGATGGTTATCTGCTTGAGAAAAGCAGCAAGGTTCTGACCCAGCAGGAATTGGAGAAACGGCTTGCCGGTAAATCCAAGAACCGGGCTCCGGATTCGGTTATCATGATCCAGTGTGCAGGCTCTCGCGGTGATGATCTCAACTACTGCTCCAAGGTTTGTTGTAATCATGCGGTAAAGAATGCGCTCCAGATCAAGGAAATCAATCCTGCTTCCCAGGTTATTGTCCTGTATCGCGACATGCGGACCTACGGCTATGCCGAGGATGCCTATCGTGAGGCTCGAATGAAGGGTGTTGTTTTTATTCCCTACGATCTTGACCACAAACCAGAGGTCTATGAGAAGAGCCGTAAGCTGCATGTGAAGTTTTTTGATTCACTCATGCAGGAAGAGATGGACATGACCCCGGATCTGGTCGCCCTGTCGGTTGGTATCGTGCCCGACGGCACCGAGGATTTGAGCAAGCTGCTCAAGGCCCCGCTGACCGATGATAAGTTTTTTCTTGAGGCCCATGTCAAGCTGCGACCGGTCGAGTTGCCGGTGGCTGGTGTGTATGTCTGTGGACTGGCGCACGGCCCTAAACCGGTAGACGAAACCATTGCCCAGGCCCAGGCTGCTGCTGCCAAGGCTGCCATCCCGTTGGTCAAGGGTTCGGTCTCGGTTGATCCTATTGTGTCCACAGTTGATGAAGACACCTGTATTGGCTGTAGTCTCTGCGCCAGTCTCTGTCCATTTGGTGCAATTGAAATGATCAAGGTCGGCAAGAAACGCAAAGCCAGAACCATCTCCGCATCATGTAAGGCCTGTGGTATCTGTGCAAGCCATTGCCCGACCTTTGCCATCTCCATGGGCGGATTTACCAATGATCAGATAAATTCTCAGATTGAGGCCTTTGGCAAGGCCACTGAAAAAGAAACCGCTGAGGTATAAAGAATGAGCGATGAATTTAAGCCCAGGATTCTGGGATTTCTCTGTAACTGGTGCTGTTATGCCGCTGCCGATGCTGCCGGGGTATCACGGTTCCAGTATCCACCCAACCTGAGGACCATCCGGGTCATGTGCACCGGACGGGTTGATCCGGCCTTTATCCTTCGCGGGTTCATTGAAGGTGCCGACGGCATCTTCACCGGCGGCTGACAACTCGGCGAATGCCATTACCAGGTTGGTAATTACGATGCAATGGGTGCGGACAGTCTGATCCGCAGAGTATTGGAAGAAGTCGGTATCCGTAAAGAACGGTATGACCTGCAGTGGGCTTCCGCTGCCGAGGCCCCGCGCTTTGTGCAGTTGATCACCGAATTTACTAATCAAATGAAGGAACTTGGTCCGCTAGGCAAGGCCGAAGGGCTGAGCCCGGAAGAGGTCAAGGAACGACTTGAAAAGGCTCTTGAGTTTGTCAGTGCCCAGAAGAGCCGAATCAGCTACGGCAACGCGGCCAAAGCTGTCCGCAAGGACGGAGTCTGGACAAAGGATCATATAGATGAGGTCATTAACACAAAAATGGCCAAGACTATCGAGAAGGCCTTCGCCTGATTCTTAAGGCAGCATATAGCTCAAAAAAAGCCCGAACATCCAGTGAGATGTCGGGCTTTTCTTATGTTTTGGTTGAAGGGTCACGCAGGACATGCCATGCACACCATTCAAAACTACTTGTTGTCCATTGAAGAAGGCAGATAAAAAAGAATGTCCGGTTTGCGGCGGCTCCGGGCAGATCAGTTTTTTCCAGGGAGAGAGCCGTTTTCTGCTGACCATGGAAGAATGCCTGGAATGCAATGGAACCGGTTTGCTGGAGAAAGAAGAAAAGAAAAGTGGAAAAGCGAAGGGCAGGTTAAAAAAGAACAAAAAAGCAAAAAAGAAAACAAAAGTGGAATCCAAAAAGAAATGAAAATCGAAAACGATCCATGGGAGGCCATCGGGACCCTGGAAGAAGATGAGGCCATCCATGTGCTGACCAGATTATACACCCGGTACGAACATGATCTGAACACTGGCAAGGACGATGCCTCCGCTCGCCTCTTTTTCAGGCGTCTGGGCCAGACCATTGAACAGTGTAAGGACTGTAACCTGAACAGACGATAATTCCATTTTTTGATTACCTAAAATCCTCAGCCAGATGCAATGGATACCATCGCTGAAAAGCTGAGCTTAGTACGTAATCAGTATTCCATTTGAATACCGTAATGCCTCGGCAATTTACGTCTTCAGATCGATACCGACTGCTGGATCCCCGATAACAGCCTCGGGGATGACGAGAAAAATGATACGTCCTTCTCATTTTTGAGCAAATGGGACTTGCAGAGAACAACCGGAAAATACAAAAGAAATGAAAATCCTTGTCTTTGAACAGAACGGTTCCGGAGCCTATAAAGTTTCAGGGCTTCGTCAATACGGCAACCCGGAGGACACAATTACGGTTATTGCCATTGATGAACATCTGCCCGATTTTGTAGATGATCCGGAAGCGTATATAGATGCCGACATCAAGGCCGATCTGGTTCTTGACTATCTGACCCATCCCGATCTTTCCCATTACCTGATTGAGGTCTGTAATACTAAAAAAATTCCTGTAATTGCCTCGGGCAAACACAGCGAACTGGCCTATACCCCCTTTACCTGCTGCGGTCTCGGCAAACATAAACGACTCGGGAGTTATGGTGAGTATTTTGGCTTTCCCGAATACAAGGTCGAACTTGACGGCGATATAATCAAAAAAATCACTGTTATTCGTGGCGCTCCCTGTGGAGCCACCTGGGAGGCCTTTGCCGATGTTATCGGGACTTCTGTCGATGAAGCCCTGACCCTGCTGCCGCGTCTTGTCCAGTATCTGTGCATGGCCAACCCCAGCCGCTTTGATCCGATTACCGGCAAAAGCCCGGTTCACTTTGCCGGTCATGCCCATCATGCTGCCCTGAAAAAGGCGATCAGTCTGGCAAAAGAAAGGTAAAATGGAAATATGTTGACTTAAGAATAAATAACTTCATAATGAAGAGAATAGGCTATTCTTGGTCATAATCTGTTTGCCCAAAAAATAGCTGAGCCATTTATAGACCATCAAGTAGGGGAGGCGATGCATTTAAGCCAAACGGAAAAGGAAGCTCTGAAAAGGGAACTGGCAGCAAGCCTGTCGAGTGAGCCCGAGGTGGTTAAAGTTGTTGTGTTCGGCTCGTTTATCTCTGCTGTCAACCCAAACGACATTGATGTCGCCGTTTTTCAGAATAGTGATCAGCCTTATTTGCCCCTGGCCATGAAGTACCGGAAAAAAACACGATCGATTGCCAAAAAAATTCCCCTTGATATCCTGCCGCTTAAACCGGGAGCACGGGACAGCCTCATGCTGGATGCCATCGCCCAGGGTGAGGTAATTTATGAAAGATGAGACCAGGGTATGGCTTTCCTATGCTGGTGAGAACCTGGAAGCGGCAAAAATTTTATTGAAACAGGGGTTATATAATCCCTGCCTGCAGAACGTACAACAGAGCATTGAGAAATCTCTGAAAGCCCTCCTGCTTGAAAGGATCCACTCCCAGCGCAAAACCCATTCCATTACCGAGTTGATTCGTATCCTGCACGAACATCAAATTACTCTCAGCCTGACCGATGAAGAATGCGATCTGCTTGACTCAATCTATCTCCCCTCAAAATATCCTCTGAGCGGCGTACTGCCTGATTTTGAACCAGACGCATTTCTTTGCCGACAATGCGTTACCCTGGCAGAGGGTGTGATAGAACAAGTTCGGAAAATAATTGGTGTGTAATGAAAATTTCAGATCTGCCCAATAAGGCGCCTTGTCCAGTATCTGTGCATGGCCAACCCCAGCCGCTTTGATCCGATTACCGGCAAAAGCCGGTTCTCTTTGCCGGTCATACCCACCATGCCGCCTTGAAAAAGGCGAACAGGCTGGCAAAAGAAAAATAAAAGCAGAGCTTTTTTTCAGGGAAACAAAATGGTTATTATTTTAACCATTATCCTTGCGGGACAACCCAGTGGTCATTATAGTGACTAGCAAGGAGAATGAAAAAAGGAGTTATAACCATGCAGACAATTGAAACTTTTATTCCGATTACTCAGGCCAAAGCCAAGCTTTTGGATATGGTAAGGCAGTTGCGCGACACAGACGACACCATAGCGATCACAAAAAATGGAGTTCCTGAAGCTGTTTTATTATCCATGAGAAAGTTTGAAGGCTTTTTAGAAACCATTGATATCCTGGCCGATCCTGAAATGATGCAGCAGCTCAAAGGTTCCGCAAATGACGTCAAAGCAGGCCGGTTAATAGATCTCGACGAGGCATTTTAGTGATCTATCAGGTCAAGTTGACGTCGTTTGTAAACAGGGTCGCTAAAACGTTCAACCCTGGGGTAAAAAAAGCCGCGAAAGCTGCCCTGAAGGAACTTGCCAAGGATCCTTACCGTGGCAAGGAACTACAGGCTGAATTAAGCGGATTCAGGTCGTATAAATTTCAGAGGTACCGGATTATATTTAAAACCGATACTCGGGAAAAAACCATCATTGTTTGGGCAATCGGCCACCGACGCGATATTTACGAAACCTTTAGTGAGCATCTTTTAAGTCTTTCATCTGA
>CAZPXI010000025.1:0-18317 GCA_964590715.1 uncultured Desulfobulbus sp. | reverse complement strand
ACACCTGTCCTTGCGGTATCTGGACCATGCAACCGTTTTAAGGGATTAGGGATTAGGGATTACCCTGTTCCCGTGCTCTGCACGGGGTACAATTCTCCCAGCTGCACAGGAAATGAAAAAATAGGGAACCGACGGCCAGCCGTCGGTTCCCTATTTTTTTACAAATCGAAGCAGGACCTTATACTTTCGACTGTCAAGATTTTTCGGCAGGATGGTGCCGTTTGGGACCAGAACCGTCAGTACCCGGCCATTGACCGGATCCTGCCTGAACTGTTTTCTTCGTTCCTTTCCCGCAGGCCCGGTAATATTTTGCCTGGGCTCCCTGATATTCAGGATTTCCGCCTCTATCGCCCCGGCAGTGATGCCCGGTTTGTTCACCGGAGGTCCGGTGGGCTGGATGGCTCCTATGACGATGTCGACCATGGTGTTTCCTCCCTGAATTTTTGTGTATGCATTCGTCCATGAATAGGCTTTTTCCTGGATTCCATCAGATCCTCTATCTTGTATATCGGTTATCCAACTGATTTTCATTAGTTTTTCACCCTATACCTGGAATTCTTCAAGTTTGAGCAGGTATTTTTTTACCTTGAGCCCTCCGGCAAAACCGGTCAACGCACCGCCGGCACCGATGAGCCTGTGACAGGGGATAATGATGGGTAGCGGATTGACATGGGCTGCTCCGCCCACCGCCCGTGCCTTATTTTTGCTGCCGAGTTTTTCGGCAAGTGCTCCGTAGCTGCTGGTTTGACCGTAAGGTATTTCACAGAGCAGATCCCAGACCGATCGTTGAAAGTCCGTTCCCTGGATGGAGATGGGCAGCTCAAAAATATGCCGTTTCTTCTGCAGATACTCATTGAGCTGTTGGCCGAGCTGGGAAAAAAGACGGAGACCATTTGGTGGTATCTCGCGCAGTCCTCCGGGCAAATCCGGCCCGGAACGGTCGGGAAACAGCAGTCTGCACAGACCCTGGTCATCGGCATAGGCGTGAAACTCGCCGATCGGAGTTGCGATTGTGGTCATCAACATAGCATTTTCCTGGTGGTACTCTGTAGTATATAATTTGTACATTTCTGCTTACCCTTGATTGGCTGAACTGCCAACAAAAAAACAGATTGTTTCATAAAGGAGCATCAAGGCCGTCAAAATCCAGGTCGGCGGTACAATTTTTACTAAAAATCATGAGTACCTTGACAGTGTGGCCCTGCTTTGAGACAATGGTTTCAGGTAGAAAAGTTGGTCAAGTGTGATTTTAGTTTAAAGGGAGGCGTCTATGTTGAGGAAGGTTGGTTGTATCGTTGTGGTGGGGTTGTTTTTATTTGCTGGTCTCTGTCAGGCCGGTGATACGGTAAAGATCGGTGTGCTGGCCAAAAACGGGCCGGCCAAGGCCCTGAAAAAATGGAAGGACACCGGTGAGTATCTGAGCGGTAAGGTTGAAGGTAAGACTTTTGAGATTGTTCCGCTTGATTTTGACAAGGTCTTTCCTGCAATTGAAGGCGGGGAGGTTGATTTCTTTCTGGTCAACTCTTCCATGTTTGTGACCGCCAAGGTTAAATATGGGGCAGTGCCGATTCTGACCATGATCAACTCCCGTCAGGGCAAGGCCTTGAAATCATTCGGTGGGGTGATTTTTACCACCTCCTACAACGACAAGGTCAATTCTCTGGCCGATGTAAAGGGGAAAAAGTTCATGGCCGTGAAGAAATCCTCTTTCGGCGGCTGGCAGATGGCCTATAAAGAGTTCACCGATGCCGGTATTGATCCGTTCAAGGATTTTGCGGCAGTGGAGTTCGGCGGCAAACATGATAACGTGGTCTTTGCAGTCCAGAACGAGCAGGTGGACGTTGGAACCGTGCGCACCGACACCCTGGAGCGGATGGTTGCCTCAGGTGCCATTTCCATGGAAGACTTCAAAATTATAGCCAAAAAAGACTACCCGGATTTCCCCTTTGTCTGCTCCACCAAGTTGTATCCGGAATGGCCGCTGGCAAAAGTTGCAGCTACCGATGACGCTCTGGCGGCTCAGGTTGTGGCTGCATTAAAGGCCCTGTCCAAGGATGATAAGGCCGCCAAGGCTGCCAAGATCGTGGGCTGGACCGATCCGCTGGATTACGGTCCGGTTGAAGAATTGCAGAAGACCCTGTCCGTAGGTGCGTACGCAAAGTAATTTGTTATATCTACAGGGTACGTTCCTCCACTCTCTCCTCCTAGAGAGTGGGGGATTTTTTTTGCAGCCGGGTTATATTGGTGGGCGGTGCCCACCCTACCGGCAATGTATCGCTGTAGAGAATCTTGTAGGGTGGGCACCGCCCACCAAAGTTCAAAGCCGGAAAGCTACAACAGTTCCAGCAGCAGTGACTCAAGAGCGGTCTGTTCACCAAGAAGAACCCCCGCCCTTTTCTCCAGCGCCAGCATCTGCTGAGATGTTGCCGCCTCGTTGATATGGCTGCAGTTATAGTTCAGGCAAAAAATAGGCTTGATCTGCAGGATGCAGCCCATCAAGCCAAGAAAACAGCATTCGATGTCATTTGTATGCTGAATATTTACCTCTACTCCCATAAGTTGATTTATAAGCAGCAGGACGGCATCTGTGTTGGCCGCCATGTAATCGGAGCAGCATCCACCGGTCGCCTGGGCCGCACAGGCAGAACAACGACTGCCCATGTCCATTGCCAGCATCTGTTCATTCAGTGCGGTCTCACTGTGTTGCAGGCGGGCAAGTCCATTCATAACCTCCTGCTGCTGCAGAAGGGCTTGTCCATACGCTGCAAAAAGCTGCCTGGAAACTTCCAGCTTTTCTTCCACAGAGCCTGAGAAGTAGAGGTTGAGATGTCTGGCTGCCTGGGTCATTGTATTTTTCCTGTGGTTGTCTGCATAAATTCTTTCCAGACCGGGGCTGCGGCCCGTCCGCCTGTTTCTCCCCGGCCAAGGGTACGGCTGCGGTCATAGCCCAGCCAGACGCCTGTGGTCAGATTCCGGGTATAACCGATGAACCAGGCATCACGGTTGTTATCCGAGGTCCCGGTCTTTCCGGCGGCCCCGGCAATTCCACGTGCCTGTTTTCCCGTGCCCCGGTCAATGACCTGGGTCAGAATGGCGGTCATTGTTTCAGCCGTCCCGGGTGTGATTACTTTTTTTGCCCCCGGATGCGGCCAGGGAGTAACTCGGCCGAACCGGTCACGAACCCGGGTGATGGCCCGTGGCCTGTGAAAGAGTCCCTGATTGGCAAAGATGGTGTAGGCGCCGGTCATCTCCAGCAGCGACACCGGGGAGGCTCCAAGGGCCAGGGGGAGTTCGGGTCTGAGTTCGGCGGTTATTCCTGCCTTTTTGGCAAGCCGGATAACGGGTCGAACTCCGATCTTTTGCAGCAGTTTGATGGTGACGATATTTCTGGAGAAGACAAGTGCCTCACGCAGGCTGGTCGGGCCGTAATATTTATGACTGTAGTTTTGCGGCTGCCAGGCCGATCCGTCATGGTTTTTTATGGAAAACGGTTTGTCGACGAGTTCAGTATCCGGGGATAACCCTTTCTCAAAGGCGGCGGCATAGACAAACGGTTTGAAGACCGATCCCGGTTGCCGTTTGGCGATCACCGCCCGATTATATGAACTCTTCCGGTAATCGGCCCCGCCGACCAAGGCCCGGATACTGCTGCTTGCGGTGTCAAGTGCGATCAGCGCCCCTTGGGGTGTGCTCTTGCTCTGCTGCCGTTGCTGGACTCTGTGCAGGCCATGGTTGAGGCTTGTGATCGCCGCCTTCTGTAATCTGCTGTCTAAGGTGGTCCAGACGGTGAGTCCCTCTCGAAACAGGGCTTTTTTGCCATATTTTCTTTTAAGTTCAGTGCGGACATATTCGGTGAAGTAGCCGCTGGCGGCCTTGTGTTTTCCCGAAGGGTTGAGGTGCAGCTTCTGCTCATAGGCCCTGCGGGCGGAGACCGTAGAAATAATTTTATCTTCAGCCATTCGGTTGAGGACGTAGCGTTGTCTGGCCCGGGCGGCACTCCAGTGTTTAATCGGTGAATAGCGGCTCGGTGACTGGGGCAATCCGGCCAGCAGGGCGATCTCTGCAAGGTTTAGTTCCCCGGTCTTTTTGGAGAAGTAAATTCGCGCAGCTGCCTCAACTCCGTAGGCCCCTTCGCCAAGATAGATTTCATTGAGATAGATGGTGAGAATCTCCTCTTTGGAGAGCATGCGGTCAAGTCGATAGGCGAGGATGGCCTCGGTCAGTTTTCTGAAATAGGTCTTTTCCCGGGACAGCATCAGGGCGCGGGTGACCTGCTGGGTAATGGTGGAACCGCCCTGGCTGCGTTTTCCCGAGCGCAGGTTGTTGATGGCCGCTCTGAAGATCGACCAGATATCCAGGCCGCCATGTTCAAAGTAGCGACTGTCTTCGGCGGCAACAAAGGCCCTGGGCAAAAGCGGCGGCATCTGTTGCTCGGTGATAACGATCCGGTACTGCTTATAGATAGCGTCAATGACTCTGCCATTTTTGTCAAGAATGGTTGTCGCTACCAGCGGCTTGTAATCCGCGGCCGAACGGATGTCCGGGATATCAAGGGCAAGAAACCAAGCCAGACCTGTTCCGATGCACAGGGTCACCAGACCGCTGATGATCAGTAAAAACAAGATGATCGGTGTATGGCCAAGAGGCTTTTTACGAACAGGTCTCTTGCGGGCAGGTCGTTTTTTTCTAACGGCTTTTGTGGACAAGATCAGGGAGACGCAGTAAATGTTGAACAGTTAAAGGATAATTTTAATGTAATGTAAGGCAAAACAACTTAAACCGTAACCCCTGAACTGTAAACCGCAAACTCAGAACTCAGAACTCAGAACCCGAAACTCGAAACCCGAAACTCAAAAAACATGTCCCGTATACGCATTCTTTCCGATCATCTGGCCAACCAGATTGCCGCCGGCGAAGTGGTTGAGCGTCCCGCCTCGGTGGTCAAGGAACTGCTCGAAAACAGCCTTGATGCGGGCAGTACCAGGGTCGCGATCCAGGTCGAGGGCAGCGGCAGCCGTCTGCTCCGGGTGATGGATAACGGCATGGGCATGGATGAGGATGATGTTCTGCTCTCTCTTGAGCGCCATGCCACCTCCAAACTCCAGGAGGAGGCGCAGCTTGGGGCCATTGCCACCCTTGGTTTCCGGGGCGAGGCCATCCCCAGTATAGCCTCGGTTTCACGGCTGACCATCCTTTCCCGCCTTGCCGAGAGTCCCACCGGAACCCGGGCCGAGGTCCGTTACGGAACCCTGCACGCGGTTCATGAGGACGGGTGTACCAAAGGAACCATTGTCGAGGTCAAAAATCTGTTCGGCAATATCCCGGCCCGCAAGAAATTTTTAAAATCCGGAAGGACCGAACTCTTTCATATTGAAGAGGTGATTAAAAACCAGGCCCTGGCCAACCCGGAAGTTGCCTTCAGCCTGCAGGTCGAAGGGCGGCAGAGCTTGAATTATCCTGCTGCCGTCGACCTTGAACAGCGCATGCGGGCCGTGTTTCGTTACCAGGATCGCTTACTGGAGCTTCAGGGCAGGGACGGTGAAAATGATGATGCCGGCTTAAGCGGCTTTCTGCTGCTGCCGGAGTCGGTTTCCAGCTCAAGCGCCCGTCTGCGCCTGCTGGTCAATGGTCGGGCGGTGCAGGATCGGATGATTCGTCACGGAGTGATTGAAGGCTTGCAGGGCTTTTTGATGAAAGGCCACAGCCCGGCCGGGGTGCTGATCCTTGAACTACCGCCCGATGAGATCGATGTCAATGTCCATCCGGCCAAAAGGGAGATCCGTTTCCGCAGGTCCAGGGATATTCACCGGTTTGTCTCCGGTGCCGTACGCCGGGCAGTGCAGGACTATCAGGAACAGAAACGAAATGAGCTCTTTGCTGCTCCTGCTCCTCGTAAAGAGCAGTCGTCTGCCCCCACTCCCACTCCCGACGTGCCCTCGTTTACCCCGCGTCCCATCCCTTTTGGCGCTACCACTTCCGTTTCCGAACCGCAGGTACAGGCCGTTCAATCTCAACCTGCTGTTGTCGAGAGCAGAGAACCTGAAGCCCGACCGAAACCATTTGAGCCGCAACCGGTTCCAGCCGCAGTCAATCTGGGAACAGAGGAAAAGAAGCAAGAGAACCTGAGCGGGCTTTCTCTGATCGGTCAGCTGCTGGATCTCTACCTGCTCTGTGAAAAAGACGGACAACTGCTGGTTATTGATCAGCATGCGGCTCATGAACGTATCTTGTACGGGAAACTGCGTCAGGCCTACTTAAACAGAAATGTCCCGGCCCAGAATCTGTTGTTTCCGGTTACCGTAGAGTTGGGGCCTGATCACTGTGAGCTGGTAGACAGGCTGGGGGAAACACTCTCCATGCTTGGTCTGGAGGTGGCTCATTTCGGTGAGTCTACCTATGTGATCAAGGCGGTCCCGGCACTCATCAGCACCCTGTCGCCGGCGGATATTCTCTGCGAGACTCTGGATCGGCTGCGCGGCACGGACCGGCAGAAAGACGAGGGGCTTCCGGCTGCCGTTGATGCCCTGTTTGCCTCCATGGCCTGCAAGGCGGCGATTAAGGCTGGCAACAGTCTGCAGCCCAGAGAAATGCTTGAACTCCTGCAGCAGATGGAAGAGAGCGAGGTCTTTTCTCACTGTCCGCACGGCCGGCCGGTGATCAAGACTTTTTCCCGGGCCGAGATTGAAAAATGGTTTCACCGTACGTAACGTAGAGAAAGATACGTAAACGGTTGCGCAGGGGAATGGAAACTTCAGCCATTCTTCTGCGCAACCTGTTAATATCTTTTTTTACCTGTGTCGGAGGAATCAGCATGAGCATCTACACCATCCATCCCATTGTTGTCGGTAGCAAGGTCTTTGATAAGGGCATGATGACCTATCAGTATGACTATGGTACATCCTACACCATTCCCATCTACTCCTGGTATCTCGAAGGCGGCGGCCAAAAAATCCTGGTCGATACCGGGGAAATACATCCTGTCCAGTCCGCGGATCGCGAGCAGGCCATCGGCGGTAAAATTTATACCCTTGAGGACGGCTTGGCCCGCTTTGATCTCACCCCCGAAGATATCGATGTGGTAATCCATACCCATCTCCATTCCGATCATTGCGAGAACGATTACAAGTGTACCAACGCCCGTTTTTATATCCACGAGTTGGAGCTCAAAACCATCTCCAATCCGCACCCGCTTGATTATCGCTATGTTGAGGATTTTATCTTTGAGATTCGGGAGGCAAATCAGATCGAGGTGGTCAAAAAAGACGGGGAACTGCTGCCGGGTATTTCCGTGATGCACACCCCGGCCCATAGCCCGGGCGGGATGACCATATTTATCGACACCAAAAAGGGCAAGACCGCCATTACCGGGTTCTGCGTGATTCGGGAAAACTTTGAGCCGCCGATCCAGATCCGGGCCATGGAGATGGAGGTCATCCCGCCGGGCACCAACATTAACAGTTACGAGGCCTATAATATGATGCTGAAGGTTCGGGATATGGCCGACTACATCATTCCCCTGCATGAACCTGAATTTGCAGCCGTTGATGCAATCTGAACATCATAGCCGTCAGGAAGATTTGTCATTGGCTGATACAAAAAAGTAGGGTGGGCACAGCCCACCAAAAAAGCTGCCGAATACAGCTGCACTCTATATGTAGCAACGACCTTCCGGCGAAGCAACGATTATTGTAACCCACTTCCTGCTGGTGGGCGGTGCCCACCCTGCAAAAAATTGGTTATCGCCTGGGTGAAGGCTACGGAGAAAATCCCTAATGTATGCGCAGTAGTTGGCCTTAGCTTGACGGCTATGGTCTGAACGTTGAAGTGAAAAGGAGGAGAAGAGCATGGAAGATTTTGCCGAAGTATATCAGGATGAAGGCTTTCTCTCGGAGATAATCAATGCCATTACCTCGGGTATTTTTGTGACCGACCTTGATCACAATATCCTGATGATCAACAAGGCCGGGGCCAAGATGGTGGGCAAGACCAGCGGCGATTGTTTCGACCGGAAATGTTACGACATTTTTGACACCCCCATGTGCAAGACCGATTCCTGCACCTGTCTGCAGGCAACCTCGCAGAATACGGAAAGTCATGGTGAGACGACCCTTCATTACGGCGATGTCGAGATCCCCATTGAGTATACCTCGAGACCCCTGCGCAATCATGCCGGTGAGATCATCGGTTGTGTTGAACATTTTGTAAATATATCCGAGCGGTTGGAGACCGACCGGATCATCATGGAGCAGAAGGAAAAGCTGCTCAAAAAACGGGAGGAGGATATTCGCCATCTGCAGAATGAGATCCTGGAGCTCTCCACCCCGGTTATCGAGGTCTGGGAAAGTATTCTGACCCTGCCCCTTGTCGGCACCCTGGACTCCCATCGGGCCCATATTGCCATGGAGCGGGTGCTGGAGGCGATTGAAAAGAGCAGGGCCGCCTTTATCATTATCGATATCACCGGGGTGCCCATTGTCGATGCCGAAGTGGCCCGGCATATCCTGTTGACCGCCGCCGCTGCCCGGCTGATGGGGAGCGAAACTCTACTCACCGGGGTCGGCCCCCATATTGCCCGGGTGATCAGTGAATCCGGAGTCAGCCTGGAAAACATTATCCTCCGCGGCCGGATGACTGATGCGCTGCAGTATGCCATTGCCCGGCTTGAGGAACGGAAAAGTCGGGTCAGTAAGGTGTCGGGTCTGATAGGTTCCGAGATCCCTGAACAGTTTCCTGACTGAGAGCATGCAGTCTTTTTCCATCTTTTCCCTGGGCTCGGTGCTGCTGGTCTCCATTGAAGAGGATATTGAGGACAGTGCGATTCATCTGCTCCAGGACCAGGTCAGTGAACGTGTCGGCAACGGCAATATTGACGGCGTGATTCTGGATCTCCAGGATCTGGAGGTCATGGATTCCTATTTTGCCGAAAAACTGGAGGAGCTGGCCGCAATGTTGAAGCTCCTGCAGGCCGAGGTGGTGGTGGCCGGTCTCTCGGTGCCGGTGGTCATGACCCTGCTTGATTTCGACATCATTCTGCCTGGGCTGGACTTTGCCCTGGATGCGGAACAGGCCCTGCTGCGTCTGCAGGATCGGCGGCGGGAGGATTGAGGGTGCGGGCCCTGTTTCGGGAAATTATGGTGCGTTCGCCGGCCGACGTTGCCGTGGTCAGGCAGATTGCCGGACAGATGGCGGCTGAGCGGAATTTTCCGGCCCAGCGTCAGGCGGAAATCCGCCTGATGGCAACGGAGCTGGCCCAGAATCATCTGGATCATCGCACAAAACATGGGCGCATCCGGGTGTCCAGTCTCCGGATCCAGAATGTACCCTGTCTGATGCTTGCAAGTGTTGATCAGGGCCCGGGTCTTGGAGATATCGATGCTTTGCTGGCGCAGAAGACCGGCTGTCCGTCGACAAGCGGTCTCGGGGTCGGGCTGGCCTCGGTCCGTCGTTTGGCCGACCGGTTTTCCATCTGTTCGCAAAACGAAAAAAATATTTGCTACAGGTGTCCGGGCCGGGAAACGGGACAGCCTGGAACAATAATAACTGCGGTCAGCTGGCCCGAATACCGGCCGCCGCAGGTGCTTGCCGACCTCCAGGTCGACCTGGCCGGGATTGTCAGTGGACGTACGGAAAATATGCCCTGCGGCGATGGGCTCTTTATCGACGGTGATGAACGTTTTATTCGGGTCGCCCTGGTCGATAGTCCCGGGCTCGGCACCGGTTTCCGAATGACCGGTGAGGTCGGCATCAGGCTGCAGGAACTGGATCTGGTCTGGCCGCCGGATCAGCTGCTTGAGCGGTTATCCTTCGCCCTGAGGGCTGGGGCGTCGATCAAGATTATTCGTTTTGACCGCATGCAGCGGGAAGTGCAGTGTGCCGGAGTGGGTAATATCGGAATCGGGCTTGTTGTCGACGGCAGACTCGTGCTTGAAGCCGGCTGGCAGCCCATGGGCGATCCGTATCACGGCAGTGTAGAACTGTTCCGGTATCCGGTGGAGCAGTATGTGTCCTGTCTGGTGCATTCGGACGGGCTGCAGCCGTTTGCCAGTGAAGAAATGGAACGGTTGCTGTCTGCCGATACGAAAAACGGCCGACTTCCGAGATGCAGTCTGGTCCTGCAATCAGCTTTTTCCATGAACCGTCAACATCAGGATGATGTTTCGATCTGTGTATGGCAATGGCAGAACACGTAAAAGAACTCCATCATATTCTGACCCTGGTTATTCAGAAACCTGCCGATATTCCCATGGTCAGGAAAAAGGTTAAACTGCTGACCTGTTCTATCGGCTGCAGCCGCAGGCAGGTAGCCCGGTTTGCCACTGCTGCTTCGGAACTGGCCAGAATTCTGTTAACCTGTTGTCACGGTGGCAAGATAAGCCTGTCTTTCCTTCGTTCAGCTGCAGGTGCTGAGCCGGCCGGTCTCGTGCTGGAGTTTGTCTTTGACTCCAGCGGCCCCTGCGACGCCTGGATGGAGGAGCGCAAGAAAAAGTTCTGCGCCGAGGGGAAAAATCTGGTCGCTGGGCCCCCTTTTCTCGGTGTGCACCGGGTTTTTGAAGAGGTTGAAATCGAAGGCGGAGTCGGTACGGTTCCTCTGACCATCCGCTGCCGGAGATCCCTGGCCCATCTACCTGGAACCGAAAACCTGCTTACGCGGATCAAGGCCATTCGCAAGGATCTTTTTGCCGATACCGAAGAATCCTACATGGAGAACCTGCGGGCCAAGCACGATGAGGTTCTGCGGCTGCTTGAGGAAAAAACCGAACAGAATCGGATGCTGGATCAGAGCAATAATGAGCTGCTGCAGCTCAGCAACGACCTTGAGGCCCTGGCCCAGGAGCGGACCATCATTGAAATGTCGCTCAAGATTGCCGATCAGGTACGAAATCCGGCCACGGTTATCGGCGGGCTGGCCGGACAGCTGCTCAGAAAGGGGCTGCTGCCTGAAAAAGCTGCCCGGAAAATCCAGCAGATTGCCGACCAGGCGGAACGTATTGATCAAATCGTCCATCGGTTTCATGCCATGGCTGATGAACGTCGGGATCTCTTTGTCCAGGAAGATCTGGTCCTGTTGGTCCAGGATGCCCTCCAGTCCTGCCCGACTCTGGGAAAACGGGCGATTGAGCCGGTCTTTGAAACCGGGAACCCATCGGTATTTATCCATGCCAACCGCAGAGTGTTGAAAGTTGCTCTGATTCATGTGCTTCGTCATGCAGCAACTGTGACTCCGGCCGGGGGACGGGTCATAATCAGGGTTGATTCCGACCGAAAGCATGCTACAATAACAGTTGTCGATCAGGGAACCGGGTTTTCCGCTGAAGATCTCGATGAACTTGGGCATCCCTCGGAGAGTAGCTTACAGATCGGACAGCCCGGACTGGCTTTGGTTCGGCATATCCTGGCCGAACATCAGGGCGTATTGCAGGTGGCAAACAGCACCGAACCTGGGGAGGGTGGACGGCTTGTCATGCGATTTCCGCTTATCTGGCGTGAACAGGGAAAAATTTTATGAGGTGAGCTCCATGCAGCAGACAGCCAGAAAACAACTTTATGACCTTATTATCAGTGGTCTGCCGGCGGCCCTGTTTGTGGTGAATAAATCGTACCGGATCGTTGAATTCAATCAGGCCGCTGAAGAATTGACCGGGTGGCCGAAAGCAGAGGTCCTGGGGCGCACCTGCAGCGATGTTCTGGAGTCCAGCCTTTGCGGCGAGCACTGCCCTCTGCACGAGAGTCTGCAGACCGGAAAAACCTGCATGGGGCGGGAGGCGTTGATTACAACAAAAGGCCGCGAACAGATACCTATCTTTTTTTCCAGCGCCGCCCTCACCGATGAAGAGGGTAATCTGATCAACGGGGTCGAGGTTTTTCGTGATGCCTCGGCCGAAAAAAAGCTCGAAGCGCAGAAAAAAAATATTATCTCCCTGCTGACCCATGACCTGAAGGCCCCGGTCGCAATAGCCGGCGGTTTTGTCGAACGACTGCTCCAGGGGAAGGCCGGACCGCTAACCGAAAAACAGCAGAGCTACCTGGAATCCATCAGGCGCGAAATCAGCAGGCTGGAAAGCTATATTCTTTCCTTTCTGGAAATATCCCGGATTGAATCCGGGCAGATTGAGTTGCAGATGGAGTCTTTTGATCTGGGAAGCCTGCTTGCCGACATCATAGAGGGCTTTCACCTGCAGGCGGCAAAGAAAGACATAACCCTGTATCTGGATCTACCCGAGAACCTGCCGCCTCTGCACTGTGATGGTTTACAGGTAACCAGGGTGATGACCAACCTGCTCGATAATGCGATCAAATATTCACAGCCGGGAAAATCCGTGCATGTAAACGTTATGGTGAATGATGATCATATTGTTGTCGAAGTCAGGGATGAGGGAATCGGCATTGCCCCGGAACAGCAGGATCATATCTTTGAATCTTTCTATCAGGTGCCGATCGAAGCCCAGAAGGCCAGGGGCACCGGTCTTGGTCTGGCAGCGGTCAAGGCCATTGTCGAAGCCCACGGCGGCACAACCCGGGTCTCCAGTAAACCCGGCCAGGGCAGCAGCTTTTTTATCTCCTTTCCCCTGTGATTTTTTTCAAGGTTTCCCTTGAATTATAGAGCCGGTTATTTCAGCAGCAGGTAGATCGGCGGCAGTGCTTTGCCTGTCCGGCCGACCCCGGTGCCTGAACCCGGGGTTGCACTTGCCGGCAGCGGTTGGCCGTCGCGGAGGAAGTTGCCCCGGGCCGTGGGCCAGAGCAGTTGATTTTCCGCCGAGCCCGGTACGGTGTAGATAAAAAAACCGGCCCCAAAGGTCTGGGTCAGTATCTCCAGGGTGCCGTTGCCGTTGATATCCATAACCGTCGGTGCCGCCGGTGCGCCCTTGCCGTTGCCGTTGGTGCCCTGCTGGGGCAGCTGCAGGTCAAAGAGCAGGTTGCCGTTGTTGTCCAGGATCATCAGGTAGCCGTGCGCCTTGCCCGGGGTAATATTCTCCGGATCTCCGTAGGTGGTCAGGATCAGTTCCGGAACACTGTCCCGGTTCAGATCGGCAACCACGATTTCCGAGCCGTACATGATCGCCCGGCCATGACGGATATCCCGCCGCCACAACTGCTGGCCGGTGGCGGAAGTGCAGTAGATATAGCCGTCGTGCGCCGCGTACAGGATCTCCGGCCGCTTGTCGCCGCTGATGTTGACGATGGTCGGGGCAGGCGGATTCCTGGGCGGATACCAGGTTCTGTTGCCCCGGTTCAGGGGATATCCGGAGGAGGGCAGGTTCTGCCAGCCCGGCAGCCGCATGGCCGAGGTGCTTCCGTTGCCGTATGAGCCCTGCAGAACCATAATCGAGTGGTGCTTGGTGTCATAGGGCACGTCTTTTTCCACGTTGGCCACTGCAATAACCTCGTTCTTACCGTCGCCGTTGAGGTCGGCCACCGAAGGAGGCGAAGCGGTCCACTGCATCCATTTCTGGTATTTCGGGTGGGGCCAGTCTCCGGTATGGAGATGGTAATGGTTTTCTTCCACCTGCGGGTCAAACCAGCGGATGAACTGGCCCCAGTTGAGGCGGTTTCCGGAGTATTGTGATGATCTGTTGGTGAACCAGGGCGAGGCGAGCATGCTGACCCCGGTATGCTGGAATACATTGATCTGGTGGTTGTCAAAGGTGACGACGATTTCCTGCTGCGGATCATCATCCAGGTTGCCGATCCCCACATTTAAGCCGTAACAGCCGTAGCCGTGGTTACCCGGGCCGTTGACGTCGGCGTCATTTCCGGGCCCGGAAGCGGTGTTGTAGCGCGGCCAGGCCTGAAAGCCGAGCCCCGGCGGCTGGTACAGGCTGCCGTCCGGGCTGAAGACAAAGACCTGGGCTCCATCGGACTGGGTCTGGGTGGTGGTGACCACGATTTCTATGGTGCCGTTGCCGTCAAGATCTCCGGCAGCAATGCCGCGAACCTCGGGGCACTGACCGGCTGAACAGGTGGAGGCGGGCCAGCCCTGTTTTAAGATCAAGGTGTTGTTGCGCCACTCATAGGCGGCAACATTGGAGCCGCTGCCGGCAATAATTTCATAGATTCCGTCGCCGTCGAGATCGGTAACGACTGCAGGCGCATAGATCCGTCCCTCCAGGGGCAGGCCCGAACCATGCTGGACCCGGGCCAGTTCGTTGCCGTTTTTGTCCCAGACGATGATATCGTAAAAGGTGGCGATGATTTTTCGCTCTCCGGTGCCAAGGTCATGGACAATGGGGGAACCGAACCAGGAGGTTCCTGTCCATTTGATCTGCTTTGTGAACACCGGCCGTTGAACCGGGGCGGCAAAGAGGAGCGCGTGAACCGGCAACAGGGAAAATAAAAAAAAGAGTAGAGAGATTTTTTTCATGGTGAGCCGGGGTCGTTAGTTTTTCAGCAGGAGAGCGGTTGTCGGGACCGAGATCGTAACGTTCCGGGGCAGTGGCGACCCGGAACTGCCCTGGCCGCCGCCTGTACTGTCAAAAAAATCCTGCGCGCTGTCGATGATAAAGCGGGCAAAGACCGGGCCTACATCTGTGGCCGCAAGGGTATTGGGGTGGCTGTCGCGGCCGGTATGGCTCTTTTCATACGCATAACGCAGCATGTTGTCGGAACCGGCGGTCAGGTCAAAGTAGTCGAACACCCGGATATTGGCATAGGTTCCGCCGACAAGCATTTCATTTTTCACCCAGGCGGCAAACTGCCGGGCCCGGGCAGCTTTTTCCGGGGTCGTGGCCAGCCGGTGCAGCGGCGCTCCGGTCCAGAAAATAAACAGGGTGTGCGGGTATTCCTGCAGCTTGTCCCGGACCGCAGCATACTGGAGTTTGTAGTTTTCCAGAGACTTTCTGGGGCTTGTGATGTCCGGGCTGCCGGTATCCGCCTCGATATTGCTGACCGGGAAACAGTTTTTGAAGATGACAACCTGATAGTCGGCGGTCAACTGGTCCAGGCAGTGGATATTCGGAGTATCGGCGCGACAGCTGCCGTTGACCCAGAGGTTCCAGTAGTCGTAGGGGTAGTTTGCCCATGGATAGGGCTTGTTGGGATAGTATCGGTCCTGGATCACGTAGTTGCTGCTGTGAGCCGCATTGTAGTCGGAAATCCTGCCGGGCACGTTGCCGTCGGTATAAATGATGTTCCCCGTAGAGTGATGGAGAAAGATAATACTTTCATCGGCGGCCCCGACCCTGCCGGCCAGGACAAGAGAGAGAAAGAGAAGGGAAAGAAAGACGATTGATGACCTGTTCGTTTTACATACACTTCCATGTAAAAAAGAGTGGTGACCTTGACTGTGCATTGGTGTTTCCTCCATGTCGCAGATTGGGGGATCACGGTTTTGTAATTGTCGCTCTTTGTGAGCATTCGGTTGACAGGGTTATTCATTTTCCCCAAGAATATTTTTTCCAACTTCCGCCGGGCTCAAGTTGAAATGATTGGCTATTTCACTCCAGCTCATCTTCTGTTGCCGGTACATTTCGACAATTTTTTCCAGGGATGTTCCTGTCTGTTTGTTTAAAGCAAAAACCAGGCCTGTTTCCTTGTCGGAAAGGTTATATTTCTGGAGATAATCAAGGTCCTGCCTGCTGCAGCTATACTCCGTGCAGAGCATGTCATCGGTGATCATTCGGGTGATTTCTTCGGTCTTCGCTCCCTTGCGGATGGCCGAGAGAACAGCATCGGCAGCCCCTTTTTCTTTCAGGTTTGGTGCCTGCAGGATGTCCTGCCAGGAACCGCCGTTGTCACGGATCGAAAGCAGAATATCCAGTGGAGTCGAGGTGTTGGCCGAGACATAGAGGCCGATGAGCAGATCATCTCCATTGACCCCGCCTTTCATCTTTTTCATCACGATCTGTCGCTTGGAGATGTCAAAGCTGACCGCAATCAGTGCGTTGTAGGTGGTCGTCAGCAGGTAGTCGTCGGCACTGAACCGATCGGCCGGGTTAAAGGTTCGGTTTCGAAAGCAGTGGCAGCCGGAGGTAATGGAGGTCCAGCCCGAAACAGGAACAAGCATCAATGCAAGCAGGAAGAAAAATGTGATTTGTCTCATAATAGTTACCCCTTGGATAGAAGAATATTTAAAACCTCAATTCTACACAAGAGCATTCCCGTTGACAAGAGCAAGGCTCCGTGCTACGTAAACAGTCCTGTGAAAAAGAACAGGAAAACAACGTGATCATTGGTTTAATGGTGAAACATGAATATACGTTTTGAAGAAAGTAACGCACCTGCAGGCCGGGAACTTCTCCGGCAGTTACGGGATCGATTCAGCGCTGGAGAGAGAGACTGTCGCAATGTGGTGACGGAAATCCTCCACCGGGTCAGAACCGAGGGTGATGCCGCAGTTGTGGAATATACCCGTAAATTTGATGCCCCGGATATGACGGCTCAGCTCCTGCGGGTAACGGCAAAGGAGTTTGTCGAGGCTGCCGGGCTGGTTGACGATGATTTTATGGAAACCCTGCATTTTGCCGCCGGGCGGATACGGAAGTTTCATGAACGGGAGCTGGAGGATTCCTGGATCACCACCCGTGAAGACGGCACCGTGACCGGGCGGCTGGTGCGACCGGTAGATTCCGCCGGACTCTATGTTCCGGGCGGGCAGGGCGGTTCCACACCGCTGGTCTCCTCGGTCCTGATGAACGGTATCCCTGCGGTCATTGCCGGGGTTGGCCGGCGGGTGATGGTCACCCCACCCAACCGTGAAGGCAAGATCAGCCCGGCCCTGCTCATGGCTGCCCGTGAGGTGGGGATTGACGAGGTCTATAAGGCCGGTTCCGCCTGGGCTATTGCAGCGCTCGCCTTCGGGACCGAGACCATTCCTCGGGTGGACGTGATTGTCGGCCCGGGCAACCAGTTTGTCGCCGAAGCCAAACAGCAGGTCATGGGCCTGGTGCGGATCGACATGCTGGCCGGTCCCAGTGAAGTATTGATCGTTGCCGATACAACCGCAACCCCGGCCTTTATCGCTGCAGATATGCTGGCTCAGGCCGAACATGACCCCCAGGCCCTTGCCCTGCTCATTACCACCAGCAGAACGGTGGCCGAGCAGACCATCATCGAGCTGGACAGGCAGCTGGAACAGCTTGCCCGCAAAGATATTGCCCGCACCGCACTTGCCGAACGCGGGGCCGTTCTGCTGGTCGAAACACTTGATGAGGCGGTTGATATGGCCAATCAGATTGCCATTGAACATCTGGAGCTGCAGGTGGACGATCCCTGGCAGTGGCTGCCGAAGATACGTCATGCCGGTGCCATTTTTCTTGGTTCCTACACCCCGGAGGCGGCCGGTGATTACGTGGCCGGGCCCAACCATGTGCTGCCGACCATGGGCATGGCCCGCATCTCTTCAGCCCTTGGGGTAGAGACCTTTTTAAAGAAAAGTTCGATCATCTCCTACTCCAGACAGGCCCTGCTGGCCGATGCCGACCATATCCGGCGTCTGGCTGCCCTGGAAGGCTTAACCGGGCATGGAAACTCGGTGACCGTCCGGGTTGAGAACAGAGAAGACTAAGAGGACGGGCAGGTGAGCATCAAGGGACAGCAAAGTCTCGACCAGGTTTTTCGTTCAGGGCTCAGGCAGCTGGAAATTACCCTTGATGAACCACCAGTGGAAAACCTGCTCATCTATGCCGGGGAACTGCAGAAATGGAACCGGCGGATGAATCTCATCGCCAGGAACACACCCCCTGAAGTCAGTCTTGAAAAGCATTTTCTTGATTCCCTGACCCTGCTGCCCTTTTTCGAAGGCTCCGGGGCACGGAAGCAAACCCTGCTTGATGTCGGAACCGGGGCCGGTTTTCCCGGCCTGGTTCTGGCTGTGGCCCGGCCGGATCTGCAGGTCATTCTGGTTGAACCCCGTTCAAAGAGAGTCTCCTTTCTGCGTCATATCACCCGCACCCTGTCTCTTGCAAATGTTGAAATCATCGAGAATCGACTTGAATCCGTGCCCGAGCTGTGCACCAGAAATATCAACTATGTGACCAGCCGGGCGGTGGCCGAATTCGCAGTTTTTCTGCCCATGGTCGCTCCCTATCTTGAGCGGGGAGCCCGAGCACTGCTCATGCTTGGTCGTGAGCAGGCACAGCAGTTTGAAATCGACAACCCGGCGGCCGGGATAATCCTGGAAGAAAAGAGGAACGTTATCCTGCCTTTTTCCGGGGCCGAGCGGACGGTGTGCAAGGTTCGGGGAAAAGGGTAGGTAGTACCGGCAATCGAACCGGAAAATTCGAAAGATCAAAAGCCACCCCTCTCTTGATTTGTTTCTCTCTTTAAAAAAGATTTTACATCGTCAACGCTCAGCAGACGAAAATCTTTGCTCCTGGTGAAGG
>CAZPXI010000024.1:0-18410 GCA_964590715.1 uncultured Desulfobulbus sp. | reverse complement strand
AGGGATGGGGCGTTGCCTTTGATGTCGGAGTCATGTTCCAGGGCTCGCCCAATGTTTCCGATCTCTATGTCGAGGCGCCGCTTGACATCGGCAGCTATCCGGAGGTTATCCGTTTCCTGGATGAACAAAAAAAAGCGATCGAGGATGACCTGGATCCGTTCCAGTATTATCCGGTAGCCTCACTAACTTTAAGTTATAATTTCTAACCCATACCTCCCACCCAGTGACGGATCAGTAAACCGGAGAATACCCCTCAGGCTGCAGTGCCCATTTTTTCCCATAGACATGCACCTGACGGGTTTCCGACCCGTTCTTTTCCATGGGTCCACCGGCATGAAGCCAGAGGATGAGGCCACCGCTGAGGTTATACAGGTTTGGGTATTTGGATCCATACTTCTTCACGAACAAACCGCTGCGGTAGCCGATGGTGCAGTAACAGAGGACAATTTTTTTTCTGAACCGTGGCGGGGCCTTCAGATATTCGGCCTCGGTTAAGGCTCCGGGCAGCATGGAGACGGCCTGTTCCGCCGGGTCGCGAACATCGACAAATATGACCCGCTCTTGGGATTGGAGCCTTACCGCCTCCTTTGCCTCCATTTCCTGAATACCCCGAAAGGACCAGCGATAACGCGCATACATCTTTTCAGCTTTCCGCCTTCTTTTCCGATTTATCGGGCTATCCGCACTTTCCATACCATTCCTTTTCGCTTTACTTTCTACCACGACGTCGTATATTTAAAGAATTACTATTCATTCTTACTAATGGAATTATGGAACACTTTCTCAGCCAGATTGAAACCTATCTGCAGGGTTCTCTGCTGCTGGCCTTTGCCGCGGCCTATGTCGGCGGCCTTCTTGCCAGCCTGACTCCCTGCGTCTACCCGATGATTCCCATAACTGCCGGTGTCATCAGCAATTCCAATATCGGTGGCTCAAAGCTGCGTGGATTTCTGCTTTCTCTGACCTATATTACAGGAATGGCTCTGACCTATGCCGGTCTGGGCATTTTTGCCGCTGCCACCGGCAGGTTTTTCGGGACAATAAACACCAGCCCCTGGACCTATCTTATCGTCGGTAATATAATATTGCTGCTTGGCCTGGGTATGCTTGATGTATTCAGACTGCCGACCTTTACCCCACAGATGAATACAAAAATCAAGGGTGCCCCCGGGGTTTTTATTATCGGCATGGCCTCAGGTCTGATTGCCGGACCCTGCACGGCACCTGTGCTTGGCGCCCTGCTGGCCTATGTCGCCTCCACCGGCAACCTCTTTCTCGGCGGCTCCCTGCTGTTTGTGTTCTCGTTCGGAATGGGTGCTATCCTGATCGTGGTCGGGACCTTTTCCGGTATCCTTGCCAGTATCCCCCGTTCCGGCAACTGGATGGTGATCATAAAAAAAACCATGGGAGTTTTCATGATCGGTCTGGCCGAGTATTTTTTAATCCAAGCCGGCATGATGTTTGTTTAACAGCCATGAAAATAAACCTCTGATGAATTCATGAAACATGACGGCATCATTCATTTTCGAGCTAAACCATAAATTATATCATTGGAGCTGGAGTTATGTTTAAGCGTTTTGCACCCATTTTCCTGATCTTCTTTCTTTGCCTGCCGCTGACGGCAAATGCCCTTGGTGTCGGCGACACAATTTATTCGTTTTCCGGTACCGATATGAACGGCAAGTCTGTTGATCTTTCCAAGGTAATAGGGAAGCAGCCGGTCATGCTTATTTTCTGGGCCTCCTGGTGTCCGAACTGTAAACAGGAAGTTCCTGCAATCAATAAATTCTATGAAAAATACGGCCCGCAGGGAATGGCCTTTATCGGGATCAACGTGGGCTTTAACGACTCGATTGGTCGGGCACGGGCCTTTATGGAGATAACAAAAATGGCCTACCCTGTTCTCTTTGATACAAAAGGTACGCTCTCAAAGCAGTATAAAGTGCAGGGCGTACCGACCATTATCGTGGCGGATAAACAGGGACGGGTGGTTTCCAGGAGCTTTGGTGCACCTGAAATCACCGATGAAGAGTTTAAACAGCTTAACCGGTAATGCCCTGTTTATTTCTTTTCAGAAATAAACCAGCATGGCTGGACCAGGTAAAGGGAGCGAAGTGCAGACTCCGGGTTTTACAGGTCACAGCACAACGATGACACCGCTTCGCTGTTATGAAAATAGCCTAAAAAGTTCCGTCTTCGCGGGCTATTTTCGGCTAAACGTCTGCAGGTTTCCACCGGTTGCCGCCAGCAGTTGTTGCCTGGCCTTATGGTAGCCGACAAGGGCCTGGGCCAGACGACTGTAGGTGGTTGTCAGGTCTCGCTGGGCTTCGTTAAGCCGGACCAGCGAGGCCTCGCCCGCCTCATATTCATTCTTGGCCAGTTCCCGATTTTCCTTGACCAGGGCCACACTGTCACGCTGCAGGCGAACCTGCTCCTCAGCGGCGGCCAGTAAGGCCAGATCCTGTCGGACCTCGGCCGCCACATTGTTGCGCAGCGAGGCCAGACTATAGGCGACTTCCCGATCTTTCTGCCGGGCTTCAAACAGGCGGGCTCTATCGGCCCCTCCGGAAAAAAGATTCCAGGACACATTCACCGAAATCGTGTTGCCGAAATCATCACCGGTTAAATGCACATCCCCCTGCCGGTTCCCATTCACGGACCCGGCCAACTGCACTTTGGGATAAAACGGTGCTTTTGCCTGCCCGGTCCCGGCCTCGGCCTCTTTTTTGCGCATTTCCAATTGGCGGATGTCCGGTCGTGAGGCCAAAGCCTCCCTGATCAAGGCCTCCGAATCTTTTTTCGTTTCGCTGATTTTAAAATCCTTATCCAGTTCAGCCAGACGGAGATCGTTTGGAAAAATGGCATCCGGGATGCCCATAAGGGCAGCCAGACCGTAGCCCACAGCCTCAAACTGACGTTGGTTCAAGAGCAGGCTGGTTTTTGCCGAATTCAACTGGACCTTGATGTTGAGAACATCGCCCCAGGGACCGACCCCGACCTCGTACCGATTCTGTGCATCTCGTAACTGGCTCAAATAAAACTTTTCATCAGCCGCCGCTATATCAACATTAGTCTGGGCCAGTTGTGCATTCAAAAAGGCCTCGGCAACGCCATTGACCAATAAGCGCTGACTGTCCCGAAGGGCTGCTGTCAGCGTCTTCTGGTTGAATTCCGCCTGCTGTTGCTTAAAAGAGCGATAAAAACCGTCAAAAAGCAACCAGGTCGCCTGCAGGTTGGCAATTCCTTCATCATAGGTTCGAGCATTAGAGATTCCAGGAGAGGAAGGATATTTCTTTATAAGCTCATAGGCAATATCGGACCTGCGGACACGGCCGAGCTGTCCATTTACATCAAGGGTCGGCCACCAGGCTGCCACGGCCTGATTAACCCGGGCTCGGGCCTGTTCAATCCTGCTCATAGCTGCCGCCAGGTCAGGGTTGCCTTCAAGGGCGATCCGCTGGGCGGTTTGCAGATCAAGGACTTCAATCCCCGAAAGGTCAGGGGAAGGTATGGGTTCTTCTTCCGCAGCAACAACAGCAGCTGCCATCAGAAAAACAAGAAAAATACTTATACATATCCGCTTCATATCATCCTCACACGACAATCAAAGTTGAGTTTGAACACTTCCCCGGTCGGTCATAACTGATTCTTCCGCCTGATACAGGTTCAACCGCCGATGCGCTGCAGGCTCCACCTCTTCGCGGGTGGGCCATAATCCGGTTCGGAGCCGTACCACCACCCGGCGCAGATCATTGACAATGGCCAGCAGGCTGGGAATCAGCACCAGGGTCAATACAGTGGCAAAGGTAACACCTGCAGCCAGCGACAGGGCCATGGGAATAAGAAATTTAGCCTGCATATCGGTCTCCATGATCAGCGGAGCCAGCCCGCCGACCGTACTGAGCGAAGTCAGGAGAATGGCTCGGAAACGGCGGCGGCTCCCCAGCTTAACGGCCTCAAAAAACTCCATCCCTTCGGCCAGATTCCCATTGATCCGCTCGATCAGGACAATGGCGTCATTAACCACGACCCCGGTCAGGGCAACCATCCCGAACATGGACATCATCGACAGGCTGTAGCCGAGAAAAAGATGGCCGAAGATCGCCCCGATAATACCGAACGGGATAGTGAACAAAATCACAACCGGCTGGATATAGGAACGAAAGATAGTGGCAATGATAACAAATATTCCGACAACAGCCAGTGGAAAGGTGACTTTAAGCGAACCAAAGGACTCACGCATGTTTTTTTTCTCTCCCTGCAGGGAAATATGCAGACCGGGGTAACGAGCCTTCAGGTCCGGGAAAAACTCTGCGCCAAGATCGGCAAAGATCTCCTGGGAATTGGCCCTCTTGGGATCAACCTCTGCGGTCACTGCAATCCGGCGCCGCCCATCGGTGCGGGTGATAGTGGAATAACCGGAGGCCAAAGTAATATCGGCAACCGACACCAGGGGCACAAGGGTACCGTCTGCTGTTCGGATCCGCATGCTGTAAAAATCCGATAACCGGCGTCGTTCCTCGTCTGTATAGCGAACCTTGACCCGGATATCATCCTCACCCCGCTGCAGCCGGAAGGCCTCCCGGCCAAAAAAACCGGCGTTGACCTGGCGGGCAAGATCTTCCACACTCAGCCCCAATGCCCGGGCCTCCGGCTTGAGCGACAGCCGCAGTTCATTCTTGCCCGGACTGAAATCGGAACGGACCTGAAAGACCCCGTCATAGGTGGCAAGCTTTTCCTGGAGCTGGTCTGAGGCCGCAATCAGGGTCTTCATGTCCTGCCCCTGCAACCAGACTTCTATTTCTGCGCCACCGGGTCCTGCGGACAACCCCTCAAAGGTCAGGGCCCTGGCACCGGTAATTGCCCCGACCTCTTTTTCCCAGGCCACCAGCAGGTCGTTGGAGTGGATACCCCGTTTTTCCGATTCCAGCAGGATAATCTGTACCGAACCCAGGTTGGGCCCTGTGCGCCCCATCTGATTGCTCAAAGTCTGTCCAACCAGCGAAAGCCGCTTCTTGATCATGGGCTCTCCGCTCAGGGTTGGTGTGCGCTCGGCCACCCGGACAAAGGCAGCCTCAATTTTGCGCAGGGCCTTTTCGGTCACGGCCGGCGGAGTTCCCTCGGGAAATTCCACCGTCGAGGTGATGACAAAACCATCGATCTTGGGAAAGACCTGAAACTTGACCAACCCGCCCTTCACCAGCCCCAGAGTCAATAACAAAATGGAAATGGCAATGGCCAGGGAAACATAGCGCCAGATCAAAACTCGATCGAGAAAACGCATATACCGTCCCTGGACAAAGCGCTCAAGTCCCTGCTGTGTACACTGCTGAAAACCGCTGATCCACCGGCCGATCAGCCAACGGGGTTGCTTTTTCCGGTTGAGGTCAGGCAGGTGGCTGAGATGGGCAGGCAGAAGAAAAAGGCATTCGGTAAGCGAAATCAACAGGCAGGAGATCACGACTGTTGGCAAAATGGCAATAAACTTACCCATGATACCACCAACATAGGCCAATGGAATAAAGGCAACCACCGTGGTCAGGACTGCGGCAATTACCGGCATCCCCACCTCGGCCACACCGTCAACCGCCGCCTGTAGTGGCGGTTTGCCCAGCATCCTGTGGACATAGATGGATTCTCCCACCACAATGGCATCGTCCACCACCACCCCGAGAACCATAATAAAACCGAACAGAGACACCATATTGATGGTCTCGCCCATGGACCAGAGGATAAACAGGGCACCGGCCAGAGAAATGGGGATACCAAGTCCGCCCCAGAATGAGAGACGCAGGTCGAGAAAAAGCCAGAGCAGAAAAAAGACCAGGGCCATGCCGATGATTCCGTTTCTGCTCAGCAGGTTTATTCGGGCCCGCAGCGCTTTGGTATTATCATAGAAATCGGTCAGGGAGACGCCGGGCGGCAGCTGCCCCTGTTTCTGCTCAACATAACGGCTGACCTGGTTGGATATCTTCAGGGCATCCTCGTCGGTGGTCTTAAACACCATGACAAAGACGGCGGGCACCCCGTTGATCAGAGCAGAGACCGGATCTTCGGTAAAGCCGTCTCTGATCTGAGCAATACGGCCAAGGGGGATCAGCTCACCACCCGGTCCGGCCAGAACAATTATTTTGGCCAGTTCAGCCCCGGTATACTTCCGGCCCACGGTTCGCACCCGTATCTCTTCACCGCTGGTCCGGATGGTACCGCCATGGAGGTTCAGGCTTGAATTACGGACCGCCCGCGCCACCTGGGTGAAACTGAGGCCGTATTCCTGCAGCCGCTCCTCGGAGACCTCAATGGAAATTTCGTAATCCCGGCTGCCGAAGACCTCGACCTGGGAGATCCCGTCCAGCTGTTTGACCTCGTCCTTGACCCGGTTGGCCCAGGTCTTCAGCTGTTTTTCATTGAGCCCGCCGGACAGGGCCAGCATCATCACCGAGTCGTGGAGCAAGACCTCCGTAATCACCGGTTGTTCAGCATCAACCGGAAAAGTAGAAATGGCATCAACCTTGGATTTGACCTGATCGAGGACCTTGCCGACATCATACCCTTCCTGAATCTCAACGGTAATTGAGGCCAAATTCTCCGAAGATCTGGTGGTATACTGCTTGATCCCCTCCACCGTCTCAAGGGCGTCCTCAATTTTCAAACTGATGCCCTCTTCCACCTCTTCAGGATCAGCCCCGGGGTAGGGCACCTGGATAGAAATCAGGTCCAGGGAAAACTGGGGAAAACTCTCCCGTAGCATGCTCGTCACAGCAAGGCCACCGGCCATGAAGATCATCAACAGGACAATATTGGCAAATACCGTATTGCCGGCAAAGGCAGCCAGAATTCTCTTCATTGCCCGTCCTGCTCAACAATCCGGACAAGGGAATTTTCCAGGGGATTTTCCAGTCGGGTGGTGATCACCACGTCCCCGGACGCAAGCCCGCCTGTTATCACCGCCACGTCTTCCTCCTCACGGGCAACCGTTACCTCGCGGGTCTGCAGACGGCTACCCTTGACCACGTACACGGTGGAGGTAAAGCTCACCGCCTCTTTTGGAATCACAAACACCTGTTCAAGAATGCGGCCGGGAATGGATACCCGACAGAACATTCCATCAACCAGAGGAAAGGACGACGATTCGGAACGGTCAAGGGCAACGGCTACCGCAAGCATTCTGGTTCTGGAATCAAAACGGACTACCCGGGCCAGATGACCGCCTCCCCTCACCGCTGCGTTCTCACTCCAGACCACCTCGCAATTGACCGGTTCCGGTTCGGAAAACCAATTTTGTTCGAGTTTTTCCTGAGTACCGGTCCACCTGAGCCAGTTGGCTGCATCCCTGCTGTCAAGGGGTACCACAACCTCAAGGGATGCATCATCAACCAGAGTAATCATTTTCTGTCCAGGATTGACATACTCCTCCCGCTCTATCTCCACCGTTGATACCCGGCCGGTAAAGGGTGCACGGATTACACAGCGGGCGAGTTTCAATTTCGCCTGCTCCCTGCTCTGGCGTACCTGCTGCAGCTGGTTGCTTATGGAGTTGACAGCGGATTCAGCCTTTTCCACTGCACTCAGACTACCGACCTTGTTTTTGCGGTACAGGCTGCCCACCCGTTTTAGTTCGGCTGCGGCAATTTCGTGGTCCCGGGTAAGAATTTTCAGCAGCGAGTCGGCTGTGGTCAGATCAAGCTGAAAATCTTGCCGGTCAATCTCAAAGAGCACCTCGCCCTTTTCAACGATCCGGCCGGCCAGGAGCAGATCACGCTTAAAGGTAACCCGACCACGGACTTCGGCCGACAAGGTCACAGCGGTCCGGGCAACAACATCACCATACCCGTGAATGGTAACCGGAAAATCCACCGGCTGCACTCGCACCACCTGTACCGGCAGGGGATGTTCAACCACTTCGTTTGCCGTCGGCGGCTTTTTCAGGGTTTTGAGGGCAAGAAAACCGCCGATCCCCGCGCCGAGGATAAGCACGCACAGGACTATACGCAGCAGCGGAGCCGGGCCTGTTGTTTTCAGGTTCACCTGCCCCCCCCTGTTTTCTGTTCAAATTTCCGCCGCAAAACCTGCTCAACTTGACCGAGAACCTCAACCCATTTATCAGCGGTTTCATCGCCGACCTCCTCAACCAGATCAACAAAACTGGCCAGCAGCTGTTCTTCAATCCGGGCAAGATGGAGCGCCTCGTCGTGACTGATTCGAAGGACCACCTTGCGACGATCCTCTTTGGAACGTTCACGGACCAGCAGACCCCGCTCAACCAGCCGTTCGACCATGACCGAAACCGATGGCGGGGAAACGCCCAGCTGGGCGGCAAGTTCTCCGCCGGTGATTGCACCCTGGGTCTGCACTGCCATCAACAGGTTGAACTGGGCCAGTGACAGATCCGAACAGCCGTATTTCCCCTCACCCTCTGAGTGGGCCAGGGCAGAAAAAATATGGCGGCGAAGAAGTTTTCCGGTTGTAAATATAAAACGCGCCTGTTCAATGATTTTTTGATCGGTCAAAGATTCCTCCCCCTGATACAGCCTGATAAGATAGTTAGATTGTCTAATAATTGAACTGACTAACGAATGTCAAGTATTTTTATGATTGCTCCCGGAAAATGACACAAGAACGAGCTTGGCGCTCATGCCGATGATGAAGGGAAATCTATATAAAAAACCGGTTAAGAAAAGCTGGAGAACTGTCGACAAGAACAGTAACAAAAAGAGAATAAGAGGATTTCTCAATCGTTTACCAGGGAGGGTCGACGATGAACCAGCAACAAGCTATCCGCATCCTGATGCTCAGCCCGTGTTACTGGATGCTTGATCCGGCAGCCCGGAAGGAACTCATCCGCGAATTCTGTGCAAGCTATGAGAAAATTGACCGGGAACATGGTCAAAAGACGGAAAAAAACACCCAGCCCCATCTTTGCTGAAATGCTTGTCTAAAGCGAGCAAGCCCGCAGGTATTTAGGCTATTAGCAAGGGATTAAAAAAGCACCCCTAACAGGCTTCAGCCTAAACAACCTATTGCTTTGACAAGTAAAAAACGATTTAATTTTCTCGAAGTCTTCGCTATCTGTTTTTTTATGACAAAAGTTCAAGGGTAAGACACGAACCGCCTCTTCTTTACTGCAGGCACGAGGACGGCCCGAGAAACTCCGCTCTCAGCGAAAAGAACCTATAAACTGTTCTGCATAGGAAAAAGACTGGTTGATCATCTCTTCAATCAGCGGCTTGTCAATGGCATAGTCAAGCTGGGCCGCCTCCACCAACTTCTCCAACCCATTCTCCTGATCAAAATACTTAATCAGTGAAACGAGCTGCACCGCCGGTTCGGCCTGTGAATCCGGGCCATGCATATGATGGGCGGCAATGGAGTGAACGATATACTCCGGCAAGTCCCAGGCCTCAGCCATCAGGGCTCCGATGGCGGCATGGTCGTACCCGAAGGCTTCAGACTCCATCTCGGTCAGCTGACTTTCATCGTCGGCATGCCACCGGGCCAGCACCTCTCCATATTCCCCCCGGTGCGCATGATCCAGAACCGGAATGGCCATATCCATGAGCAGGCCGACAGTAAAGCATTCCGCCTGGGTGGCGGCATGCAGATGCTGGGCAATAATCCTGGCCAGACAGGCGCGACGGGCGGAGATTGCCCAGAACACCCCTCTCTCCATGCATTCCATGGTTGAGGGCAGGCTGTCTGAAACCCCAAAACTCAGGACCACGGCCTCAAGCCTGGAACGTCCCATCAGCGTGATCGCATGCTGCAGATTACCGGCCTTGGTTGTCAGGCCGAATCCGGCAGAATTCACCAGGCGCAGGATCTTGACGGTCATGCCCGGGTCCAGTTCAATCAGGGGAACAATTTCCCCCATGGAGGCTTCCGGATCACGTAATTTAGTGAGAACGTTGATGACCGCGGTTGAAAAGCTCGGCAGCTCATAGCCGCCGAGAAAGGTCTTGAGCTCGCCTAAGGGATCTTTTTTCTTGCGCTTGAAAAAATTGAACATTTTTATGCCCCGTAATAAACAAAAAAGGATCGGCAGGATCGAGTCAGACGCCCCAACAACCGCCTTATGCAGGGCCGTTGAGCTCTTGTATTATTCACCTCGCCTGGCCATCTTGTTGGCAAAAATCGACAGTAGCCCGCCAAGCATGACATAACCGGTCATAACCTCCACCAATGCCACGAAACGCGCCAATGGCGTGACCGGAAGGATATCACCATACCCCAAAGTAGAAAGCGTGACCACACTGTAATAGATCGGCGCGATCCAGTTAGGATTCTCCCCATAATCAATCCCGACCACCATGTACAGGCAGGCAAAGACAAGGGACAGGCAGGCAATGCAGATACACCAGCGAAACAGGCTGCGGCCGCAGTCACTGCTGATCAGCCAGATCCAGTAGACAAACCTGGAGTAGGCATTGACGTTTTTAAACTCGTAGAGATAATTCTGATCGACAATGAAGCGGCGCAGTCGGTAGGCCCCGGAGAAGTTGATATCACGAATATCGACTCCTATCCATTCCGCTTTTTCAAAGTTGGTGACGCTTCGCAGGCGTGCTTCCCGCATATCGGCATTGTTAAAGATCGAATTTTCCAGATTACTCAACGACAGATTGATACCGTACAGGGAGGCGCCGGTCAGATCGGCCCCGACGATTTCCGCCTCACGCATGCGGGCGCCACGCAGGTTGGCGCAGCGCAGATCCGCCTTTTCCAGGTTGGCCTTGGTCAGGGTCCCTCTGGACAGGTCACAGCTGAAAAGCCGGGCACCCCTAAGATTGGCCATACCAAGGCCGATCTCGCTTGCGTGGGCGTCTTCCAGGTTGGCGCCGGAAAGATCACAGCCGGTTAAATCGGCCTTGTGCAGCTTTGCTCCGATAAGAACGGTTTTAACAAGATGTGCCTTGAACAGGCGCGCTCGGGAAAGATCAGCCCCGGCAAGATCAGCTTCCGAAAAATCAGCCCCAAACAGATCCAGACCGCTTAAGTCCTCTCCCGGCAGCGATACCCCTCTGAAATTCAGGAGGTCGGGGGGTACGGATTCACCCTGCCGCAACCTGTGCAGGATTTCCAACGCATCCTCTCGGCTGATCACGGTTTGCTGTTTAGCTGACTCGGGCATTGCGTAACTCGCGTTGATGAAATGAAAAAAAGAAAGACCGATGCAGACTCGGCAGGGACACGATTTTCAGGTCCCGGGGCTCCCCGATTCAATCCGGCGAACGTATGGATCACACTAAAAGAATATCAAATTTTCCATGGCGGTACAAGCTGTAGTTGGCGCCCGACGAGAGGGCTGTTTACCGGAGTTGAAAACGAACCGGTATCTCCACCCACATCTCCTGCGGCCTGCCATTCATGGTGCCCGGTGTAAATTGCCAGCGTTGCACCCCTTCCATGGCCGCCTTATCCAGCAGCGCATGGTCGCTGGTTCGGGAAAGCCGCATGTCCGCCACCCTTCCCGAGCTGTCGACAAGTACCTCAAGGAGCACAACCCCTTCAAGGCCGCGACGCCTGGCCAGACGAGGATATTCAGGCGGCGGATTGACCTGGTAGAGCGGAGTGGCCTGATGGAGCACAACAGCGACTGAGGACGCCTGCGGGGCGCCGGGTTCTTCTTGTACCGCCGGAGAAAGGGCTGATTGCCGGACCTGCACGGACTCTGCCGGAGGTGATGCAGCCGTTAGAGGCTTTACTTTCGCTGTATTCTTCCGGGCAACGATTTTCCGGTTGGATGGTTTCGGGATATGGATTGGGGGAGCGGTTGCTGCGGGAAGAGCCGGATCTGCATACTCTTTGAGCTTCGGTTTGACTGGCAGCAGAACCTCTTTCTTTTCTTCGGAAGGCGGCTCCTGTTTTTTTTCCACTGATGATTTTTTGACCACCTTCCTGGTGCCCAGGGAAACGGTGATCCGTTGCAGGGCTTTGGCTACAGGCATTCTCCTGTCTTCACCCAGCTTCCGGGAGAGGAGAACGCCATGCAGCATCAGGGCGATGAGCAGGGCGGGCAACAGTCGTTGTACCTGCCCGGTCATGGCCCGCCGACGTTTGGTTCCGCCTGGAGCGAGATACGGCTCAGTCCCGCCTCTTTAACCCGGTCAAGCACTTGGAACAGCTGCTGGTAGGAGACCGTTTTGTCGGCAAAAATCTGCACCTCAAGCTTGTTTAAATCCGGTCTTTTTTCCCGCACACTCCGTAGATGTTCGGATAAAAAATCCAGTCCGACCGATTCCCCGTCCACAAATAACAGGATGTCGCCCCCGGCAGCCTGAATCGTGATAGCGAGGGCTTCCTCGGGTTCAAGGGCTGCACTGTCGGAGGCGGGCAGATCCACCGGCTGACCATAATGGACGGCCATGGACAGCATGGCGTAGATAAAAAAGACCAGCAGCAGAAAGACAATATCAATCAGCGGCAGCATTTCGATCCGCGGCGGCGCTATGCTTTTACGACGTATCTTCATGGCCTGGGCTGATTTCCGGCTCCAAGTTTCCGGTACACCACCTCCAGACTGGTGGCATATTTTTCCATCACAAGAACGCTGTTTTCTATCCGGCTCTTGAAATAATTATAGGGAAAAACGGTAACAATGGAAATGGTCAGGCCGGTGGCGGTGGTGATCAGGGCCTGGGCAATACCGCCGGTGACCAGTTTGGGATCGGCAATACCGCCGGCGCCCAGCATTTTAAAGGAAGTGATGATACCCAGCACCGTGCCGAGGATGCCCAGAAGCGGAGCCACGGTAATCATGGTATCGAGCACGGTCATCATCTGTGACATCTTCTTGACCATCTGCCGGGCCTCGGCCTCCATGGCCTTACCCATATCAAAATCACGGTGCATGATGCCGACGGCCAGGATCCGAATCACGTGATCTTCACAACCCCTGGTTTTTTCTTTAATAGTCGCCCAGTCGCCCTTTTCAGCCAGACGAAGAATTTCATCAAGCAGGGGCCGATTCCGTTTCCGCTCCAGTTGCAGCCAGAAGAGCAAACGTTCGAAAAGAACCGTCAGCACCACAATCGAACAGCCAAGCAGCGGCCACATCACCGGGCCGCCGCTCATCAGAACATCATACATTCTCATTGATTTTCCCCGATCTCCGGATGTATCAACCCGGCAATGACCGCAAGGGTGCGTGCAAAGGTTTCAGGTGACGGACTGCAGACCAGATCAGGATTAATGCTGTAGACCCGATCATTCCGCACCGCGCTTATGACCGAAAACCGCTGCCATTTTTTCTTTTCCCGGGCTGCGGCCCCGGATTCGGACCCCATGACGGCAATGATGATCACATCGGGATTACGGGCAAGGATCTTTTCGTAGCCGACGGTTCCGACGGTCTGGTCGGCAATGACATTTATACCGCCGCCCAGCCTGATATAGTCATGGGTGAAAGAGCTGGTCACGGAACCAAACAGCGGTTGGGCCCCGACCTGAAGAAAAACCTTCTGCCTGGGAAGGCCCGCGACTCTTGAGGTGACAGCTGCGACCTCACTCTTTGCCCGGCGCACAACTTCTTTGGCCCGGGCCTCCAGCCCCAGCAGTCGGCCAAGCCGGAGAAACTCGGTGCAGATCTCGGAAAATGATGTCGGCTGTTTGACCTGCACCACCCGAAGACCCAACTCCCATAACTTCTTCAACTGCTGGGGTTGGGTCAGACCGGTGGCCAGAACCAGATCCGGTTGCAGACTGAGAATCTTTTCAATCGAGATCTGCATGACCGAGCCGATTTTTTCCTTGGCTTTGGCCGCCTCCGGCCGCACGCAGTAGCTGGTGTTGGCGACCAGACGGTCACCGGCACCAAGCAGATATACATTTTCCGTGTTGAGCGGCCCCAGCGATATGATCCGCTGGGGAAAACCTGTTTCCTGCGCACCGGCCTGAGAGGGAAGTGCGCAGGAAAGCAGGAATGTGAAAAAAAGGACAAAAAGCCTCATCGATCAGTAATCCCAGCGCAGGCCGACATAAAAATTCCGGCCCTCCATGGGGTAGCCTTTGACATAGGCGTACTCCTCATCAAAAAGATTATGGACTTCACCGCGCAGGGTGAAGGAACCCGCAGTTTCGCTCTCAAAAAACCGCCAGGAACCAACCAGGTCTGCCACAGTTGAACTGGAGAGTGTCGCCACCGGGGCCGGGTAGAGTCCCGACTCCCAGTCGTCGACCTCCTGACTGCCGGTATAGGCCACATTGAAGCGGCAGAAAATTCCGTCGCCATTGCCCACCACCAGACCGGCTGCGTAGTTGGTCCCGCTGACATACTGAAGATCCTCGCCGGTGGTACCGTCTTCATATTGGGTCAGGATGGTCAGGTTCAGATAGGGCCGGACCTCCCAGCTCCAGTTTAAGCCCATGCCGAGGTCATAGGAAAGCTCGGTTTCAAAACCGGCAATGGTGGCATCACCGAGATTTTTCCAGGTCTGGGAACCGTCAATAGTATAATCGGTGACGATCTTATCCTCAAAATCGGTATAAAAATAGGTCAGGGACGCCTTCAGGCCCTGGTGTTCAAAGTCCACTCCGCCCTCGTAGGTCCCGCTTTTTTCAGGATCAAGATCAGAGTTACCGATGGTCCTGATGCCCCAGTTGGTGAAATCCGCGGCCAGCTGGTTGGCCGACGGCATCATAAATGCCTGGGCGTACTGAGCCCGAACTTTAAGCCCGTCAGTCACCATCCAGGCCAGCCCGATTTTCGGGGTCAGGCGGGACTGGTCCTCATCTCTGCCTGCAGGCTCCTTGACCTCAACGGAATACCAGTCGTAACGCAGGCCGACGTTGGCTGTAAGGCGGTCATCAAAAAAGGAGGTTTTTCCCAGCAGAAACAGGGCCGGGTTGGCGTAGGTGGTTTTGTTGGGGGTCCAGCTGTTTTCGACCTCATAATCCAACCAGTCAAATCCTCCGGTCAGGGTCGAGGTACCGAAAATGCCGGTCACCTGGGCCTGGGCACCCTGCTGATCGGTGGTGTTGGATGAGAGGATGCCGTCATCCCAGAAACTCGGATTGGAATCCATGGGATCCCGCCAGATATTTTCATCCCGGCCGAAAAAATAACGGGCCATCCATTGATAGGTTCCGGAGGTTGTAGCGCCGGTATAGCGTGTATCCAGCGAGTAATTCTTTTTATCTGCGCTGTCGTCAAGATCGGGCGCACTGAAATATTCAGGACTCCCGGCTTCATCGACCTCAAAACCGGTAAAGATCAGGCCCAGCCGGTTGTTGTCGGAAAACGAATAACCAAGGTTGGTGCTGACACTGGTTTCATAGTTGATGCCGGTGTTGGGGTAGCGGTCGCCGCTGCCGGTATCGTAATCTCCCCGGGTCTGGTAGGTAAAGGCGCCGGCAAAATCAAAGCCGTTGTGCTTGAACGTTCCCCCGATACTCCCCTCGCCGGAGTCAAAGGAGCCGCCGCCGCCTTCAACAAACAGGGCGTTGTCCCTGCCCTGACGGGTAATGATGTTGACCACCCCGCCCATACCGGCAGAACCGTACTGAACCGCACCGGGCCCGCGGATGATTTCAATCCGTTCAACGTTTTTGGTCAGTATTTTTGCCATGTTGCCGGTCCCGGCCCGGCGTCCGTCGAGCAGGACAAGTACATGGCCCTGGAGATCGTTGCCGTGGGTGTCGGTTCGAAAGCCGCGGATTCCGATGGAGGTCAGGTTGCCGGGATATTTCTGGATATGACCGATGCCCTTTTCGGCAAAGAGATCACCGACATTGCGGCCGGCAGACTGCTCGAGTTCTTCACGGTCGATAACGGTTAGGTTGCCGCTGACCTCTTTTCTGCTCTCTGCGACACGGCCGGCAGTGACCACCACTTCGTCCATCATGGTCGGCTGCACCGGCGGCCCGGCAGCAAGAACAGGCTGCGCCGCCATGCAGGCAAGTAGCTGGATACACAGAACGGGATACTGCTTTTTCATTGGTGTTCCTCCTTGAAATGATTTTCGTCCGGGGAGAAACATCCTGAAAAAACAAAAATCCCCGGACCAATTTAAAAACAATTGATCCGGGGATGCCCTGGTTTAATCCACAGATACCAAACAACAGTCTCTGGTCCACGGAGACTGCAGGCGATAATTTTTTTGTATTCCTTCGTTCATGGAACGGCCTAAATACATAAAAAATCATCCGGTACAACTGATCAACGCTGTCCAGCTGTACCAGTTTTCCGGCAGGTCTTCTGACTTCCGGTTCAAGCTACTTGTTGCGCCTTCCCATCTGCAGAGCAGACAGTGGCCTGTATGCAACGTTCGTCCCCGGTCACAGCGGCGGGCCCGTTCCGGAATTACACCGGATTCCCTTTTCATCCATGTTCATGGAACCTGAAAACTTCGCTCATGTTTAAAGTATTTTCACCAGCGTGTCAACAACGCGTTTCTTGGTTATTCTTCTTATAATCAACGCCCATAGGTAACCGTCATTGTTGCCTTGGCCAGTTGGTGCTGGTGGAGATAAAAACCGACCATGGCTGCGGAGACATCCTGACCCAGGGGCAGTTCAGGCGTGTCCAGGGCCCAGACCGTGAACTGGTAACGATGGGGTTTATCACCGGCTGGGGGGCAGGCCCCGCCATAGCCGAATTTGCCATAGTCGGTCCGGCTCTGGACACTGCCGGGCGGCAACAGCCCTTTTTCAGGGTTACCGCTGTCACTGGCCAGTGAATGGACCGTGGCCGGGATATTAAACACCAGCCAGTGCCACCAGCCGCTGCCGGTGGGAGCGTCCGGATCGTAAACCGTGACCGCAAAGCTCTTGGTTCCGGCAGGGGCACCGGACCAGTTCAATTCCGGCGAGACGTTCGCCCCGGTACAGCCAAATCCGCTGAAGACCTGTTCCATACCCATTGTCCCGCCCTGTTCAAGCTGCGGACTACTCAGGGTAAAATCTGTTGCCATTGCCTGCACTGCTGCCATAAAAAAGACAGCCATCAACATTGAGACTACGTGTTTTCTCTGCATAATAGATCTCCCCTATTTTTTATTTATACTCGATTGCTTTCCATAATCGGATACATTTGCCTCCACCTCCAGTCTTACCATCTTTACGTGAGTTCTACCTTGTGAGTCCACTGGATAGGCAGTTATATATTGTTCAACAACAGTGTTTAAAAAATCCTCTTTCATAGTATCAGGCAGTTGGTTTGTATATGGAAACCAGGTTGTCCTTAACCATCCCTTCAGCCCCTCTATACTCTCATGAACCATATCCTTGGATATCAAGTCGATGCATTTTGCTGCATAGCCCGTCTCCGGCAGCCATTTTTCGTAATCGTCTATGGTACAGAATCTATAGGGAAAAACAAAATCCTTAAAATATCTCTCCCATTTTCCTGATCCTGTAACCTGTTGAACGATTTCAAGGAGATCTTCGGCATTTCCATGACCGCCCATCTGAAATAAAATTTTTGCTTTTTTATTCAAACAGCTCCGCAGACAACCAAGGACTGCCTTGTGATCTTGAACCCAATGCAGAGCAGCATTTGAAAAAGCAACATCAAACTTTCCCTCCAATGATATTGCTGTTGCATCCATTCTATAAAAGGATAAATTGGGCAGGTTGAATTGAGCTTGAGCCAACGCAATCATATCACGTGAACGGTCAATACCTACCACCGTACCGCCGGTATCTTTTTTTGCTATTTTTTTTGCTATTGAAGCGGTAACTTTGCCGTCACCACAGCCAATATCCAATACGTGCTCCCCTCCTTGTATTTCCAGCTTATCTATTAATTCATTTGCCCATAACTCTTGAGCCGATGAATTTACTGCATAGTCTTTCGCGTCCCATTTATCACCTGCTTCATTCATTTTTCTTCCCTTCTCCCCTGTGACCCTGTCGATACTTTTCCATCACCGGCGACCAGGCATCTACGGCCCGGGCCGGTTCCTCCCGGGTATGGACCGCATGGGGCAGGTTGGCGGGAATGGCGATGACTTCACCTTCCCCGACCCTGGAGATCTTTCCCGCCATGGAAAAATACAATGAACCCGACAGCACCATGGTGATCTGTTCACTCTCGTGGCGGTGTTCGGGAAAACTCGCGTTTGCTTCCACCGTAAAATACGTCAGCATGGTCTTTTCCAGGGCCACGGCCCACATCTCCACCCCGGGCAGATCCTTTTTCAGCTGAAGGGTCTCTTTGCCGTAATGAAGCGGTTGTCCGCGAAGACTTTTGGTCATGCAGGTGGCTGTACCGCAGCAATGAACGGTGCATAACTCGGTGGCCCGAACCCGCTGCGGGGCCTCGGCTCGCGGGATCGGGGAAAAACCTATTTTTTCAAAAAAACCCATCTTATCCACCGTCAGCAGAAAAAGATCGTCTACGGCGTGCAAGGACGCAACAGCAAAAAGCTGATCCACCAGCAACCTGCCGTATCCCCGCGAGCGTTCCTGTTCGA